>JACETJ010000035.1 GCA_013911345.1 Congregibacter sp. | reverse complement strand
GAGATCGCCGAGACACACAGTCGCAATGTTGAGCCCTTTGAAGGCGCAAACCTCGACCCTTCTGCATTGGAGTTCACGGGCATTGATCCAGAGAACCCCCTGCGTGGCGCAGTGCCCGAGGACATCGCCCTCGGGGAACTGTTTGCCGTCGTGAGGCAGGCGGTCAAGTCGAGTCAATGTAATCGTGCGATTCTAGTGGGCCACAACGCCCACTTTGATGCCGGGTTCCTGAACGCCGCTACCGAGCGTCTGGGGCTCAAACGCAACCCGTTTCACCCTTTCTCCCACTTCGACACTGCAACGCTTGCCGGCCTTGCAGTGGGCCACACAGTGCTGGCTAGGGCCTGTGCGCTGGCGGAAATCCCGTTTGATAACAACGAGGCGCACTCGGCCGAGTACGACGCGACCAAAACCGCTGAGCTCTTCTGCCTTATCGTGAATCGCTGGCAGTCGCTGGGGGGTTGGACGACACCGGCACCGGCTGGGGACCCCGAATAACGCGCCCGGGGTACTCACCCGTTGCGACACCGCCGCGGAAGGTGACCCGGCCAGACTTGATGGTGCAGTCGTAACCCGAAGCCGTCTGCAGGAGACGACGTCCGCCCGCGGGTAAATCAAAGGCCACGGTGGGCAAATTCAGCTGCAGTGCATCCAGGTCGATGACGTTGAGATCAGCAAGCAGACCCGGTGCTAACACGCCTCGATCCTCAAAACCGTAAAGCCGGGCGGTATCATGGCACTGGCGCTTGATGGCGCGCTCAAGTGGCATGCGATGCCCTTCCCGGTCGCGCACCCAGTGCTGAAGCATGAAGGTGGTCGCCGCGGCATCGCAGATCGTGCCGCAGTGCGCACCGCCGTCCGACAGCGAATTAACACAATCGTCCGAGTCCAGCGCCTCTTCCAGAAAATCGAGATTCCCATTCGCGTAGTTGAGTAGCGGAAAGTAAATCATGCCCGTGCCGTGCTCACGCATCATGAAATCGTAGGCATACTCAGCTGCCGTTACACCAGTCGCCGAGGCCCGCTGTTCGATGGACTGCTCCGCAGTGGGTTCGTAATTGAAACCGGGGAGCATCTCGTACTGCATCGAGAAGGCGCTCTCCATCAAATCAGCGATCAACTGCAGGTCGCTGCCTGTGGGCTCACCGTGCTCAGAAAGCAGCCGGCTGCGAAACGCCGGATCCTGTAGGTGTTGCCATTGCTCGGCCCAGGGCTCATCCGCGATCGCCTTCCAACTTGGGCGCTGGGAAAACGGGTGAAAAGTCGCACGCCAACCCAGAATCAGGCCAGTGCCTCGCATGGAGATCTGGGCAACGATGTTCCCGCCTTTGGCGTTCTGGGCACGCATATCGCCCAGCTGATCTTTGAACGGCAGACTCTTGATGGGTGATTCAAGCGCGGTGAACGTCACGGGTGCGCCGGTTTCCCGGCTCAGATCACCCATCCACTCAAACTCGTTCCATTCAGGCAACAGATCGCTCGCCATCTCGAAAACACCATGCCCCGCATGCTTCAGCGCGCGACCAATGCCCAGTAGCTCTTCCTTTGTCGCCGAGGTACCGGGGACTAACTCTCCGTCAATGGATTTATGCAGGATGGTCCGCGAAGTGGAAAACCCGACGGCGCCAGCTCGAAGCCCCTCCTCGACGATGGCCGACATGCGCGCAATCTCAGTCTCTGTCGGTTCCTCATTGGCAGCCCCGCGCTCACCCATGACATAGGCGCGCACCGCTCCGTGAGGAACTTGTGCGGCAACATCGACCGTGCGATCGAGCTCTTCAAGCGCATCAAGGTATTCCGGGAACGACTCCCAATTCCAGGTCATCCCCTCTGTGAGGGCGCTGCCGGGAATGTCTTCCACCCCCTCCATCAGACCCACCAGCCACTCCTGACGTTCTGGTGCCGCTGGCGCAAACCCGACGCCACAGTTACCCATCACCACGGTGGTCACCCCGTGCCACGATGAAGGCGCCATCTCCTGATCCCAGGTGGCCTGTCCGTCATAGTGCGTATGGATATCCACAAACCCAGGCGCAACCACGCGCCCTGTGGCATCAATTTCCTCTGCTGCGCCCTCTGCCAGATCACCCATCGCAACAATACGGTCTCCAACAATACCAATGTCCATTAGCTGCCCCGGGGCACCCGTGCCATCTACCACCAATCCACCGGTAATCTTGAGATCAAACATTCACCATTTCTCCTGCCTATCCGGGCCTAGCCTGCTGCCCTCTATTACTTCAGCTGCCTGTCTGGTCTGACTCCCCGCTGAGCTCGACCAGAATGCTGTCCATTTCTTCCAATAACTGCTCCACCGAGGTCAGCCCCTGAAGCTGATATTTGAGCCCCTCATCGATGGGTAGTAATTGTGCCAGTTGAGCGCCGACACGCCAGCCATCCGTCAGGTCACTGTCTAGCTGCAGACGCTGGATCTGGGGATGCCGCAACAATCCCTCCAACACCTCAGCAAGACCCGAAAAGGTCTCGGGAAGCTGAATCGTTTCAGGTATTTCCCGCCACAGCACTTCTGCCTTGACCAGGCCGCTGGGCTCCCGCCACACCGATTGCACATCAAAAGGCTCGTGCCCTTCAATCGTGATACCGAGCAGACCGTTAGGGAGCTGGTCCCAGTCCACAATCCGAGCATAAGTGCCGTACTCGCCAACATTGGGAGCATCGAGAGATCCTCCAGACACCTCTGATCCCTGCTGCAACCACACGACCCCGAACCCCTCGTTCTCGCGCATGCAACGTGCCACCAAATCGAGGTAACGCTGTTCGAAGATTTGCAGTGACATGCGCCCCGATGGCAACAGCACCGACGATAGGGGGAACAAGGCAATCTCAGACATCGGTCAGTTCGCCGTCTCTTGCTCAAGAGCGCTCATCAATAGCAGCGCCTCCACCCGACTCTCACCGCAGACTGCGGGCTCCGGCTTGAACTGTTCGCAGATTAGGGGCCGGCGGGGATCGCCATACAAAGCGCACTGGGCGTTATCCAATAAATGTAAACAGGCCTCACCCGCAGGCTTCCCCTGAGGCATGCCTAAAAAGGGCTGCCGAATGGCTGGCGCGATGCAGCACGCGCCGCACTGTGGCCGACAATCCATTAGCCGTGATCCGGGCCGAACGGCCTGAAAATCATGATCAGCTTCGGTAGCAGCAGTAGCGCACCGGCGACCGCAGCGATCATGGCGACCACCGTCAGCACGCCAAAATAAAGGCTCGGTGTGAAGTTAGACAGTGTCAACATGGCAAACCCCACCACTACGGTTAGCGTGGTGTAGTACATCGCCCGCCCGATACTGCCGTGACTGCGCAACATGGCGGCGCGGTAATCCTGGTCCACTGCAATCTCATCCCGAAAGCGATGGAGGTAATGGATACAGTCATCGACCCCGATCCCCACTACAATTGCAGCAATCGTAATGGTCATGATGTCCAGAGGTATGCCAGCAAGACCCATCAGCCCCAATACCAGCCCCGCTGCGAGGATATTGGGTGCCAGTGCCAACAGCGCCAGCGCCAGCGATCGGAACAATATCCAGAACATCAGCCCGATAGCGATGAAGACGGCGCCAAGCGTCATAATCTGGGACTGGAACAGACTCTGCAGCACGTTGTTGTAAAGCACCAGCAAGGAAGTGAACTGCAGTCGCTCGGGCTCAATACCTGTCTCTTCCAAAATCTGCTCACGCAACTCAGTCAGATACGCATCACGTCGCAGCGACTCACTGGTCTCCATGACCCTGACACTCAGTCGTGCTTCCTGCTCCTCAGCAAAATAAAATGGGGTGACCAAGGCGTTGTTAACTTCGTCGGGCAAGCTGTTCTCCACGAGCGCCAGCTCGACTCCTCCCAATTTCCCCCCGTAAAGACCGTCCATGACTTCGAATGCAGTGGACAACGACAGCACTTTTCCTGATTCAGCCCGCCTTTCGATGATCGCGTGAACCTGATCGACCAGTTGGCGTCCTGGCACAGAAAACCAATATCCGGTTGGCTGTGTTTCATCCGCGCCAAAGCCGAAATCAATGTCGAACACGTCGTCAAAAAAACCGTCATCTTCATCCCAGCTCTCGTCCTCGGACTGAGATGCCACTGCCGCGACCTCGGGTTCCTCCGCAGGAGCTTCGAGAATGACATCCAGTGGAATCGTGCCGCCCAGACGCGCATCAAGAAGCTCCATCCCCTGATAGATCTCGGTATGCTCCTTGAAGTAATCAATAAACCTGTTTTCAACTTCCAGAGCGCGAACACCTGCCACTGACAGCACCACCAAACCAGCAGTGGCAGCGACAACCAGGCGACCATGCTGTTGAACAATGTGCGCAAAGCGAATGGTGAAAGGTTTCTCCACCTGCCCTGATGTGGTCAAGGCTGTGTCGGGGATGACCACCATCAGAGCAGGCACCGCCGTAAACGCCGAACAAAAACCCAGAATGATGCCAGTGGTCATCATCCATCCGAAATCGATCACCGGTTGCAAACCCGCCACCACCAGAGATGTGAATGCCACGATGGTGGTCATGGCCGTATACAGGCACGGCACCATCATCAGTTTTGCTGCACCGGCAGATAACTGCTCGCGGGGTGCGTCGGGATGCTGCCGCTGTAACTCGCGATATCGCACCACGAGGTGAATCGACAGCGACAGCGTCACAATCAACAACACCGCCACCGAATTCGATGAGATAACGGTCATTCGCCAGTCGGTCCCCGCCAGAACCCCCAGCAACAGACTTGCGGTCGCGCTACAAGTCAGCAACGGGATAAATACCCACTTCCAACTGCGAAAAATCAGCCACAGCACCACCGCCATGACTGCCAGAATTGCGATACCAAAGGTGACCAGATCGGAGCGCACAAACGCCATCATGTCTGCCGCAATCATCGGCACGCCACCGACAAAAATCTTTGCATACGGTCGAAAACGTTCGGCAACGTCGCGCACGGCTGCGACCATAAGGTCCCGATCAGCACCAACTCTGGCCAGCGCCAGATCATAATCAGCTTCGACCTGCGCCAATCGCTCTGCTTGTGAGGCATCCAGAGCACCATTGCGTTCCAGCGTTCTTAACGCTTCTCGCTCATCTAATAGCGCCTCAGCCGACTCATCAGATTGCAGCGCTACCTGCACTGCGGTCAGGTCTCCACTTTCGCTGACCAACAAATTTCGATAAATCGGACTCGTTGTCAGTTCCTTGAGCGCCAGCGCCCTATCGACCTCAGGGTCACGCAACGTGGCAATACTGTCTGCCCGAGCCAGAGCAGTCAGAGAGAGCGGTGGGCTCTCCAACAATGGCACATCGAGCACCGAGGTCACGCTCGCCACTCCGGGCAGTTGTTCGAGCTCGTCGCCCATTGCTGCCAGCGGCTCCAACGAGTCGGGGGACAGAAGCGGTACGCCGGGCTCCCAGGTCAGTATGAGAAACTCGTCCCCGGCGTATTTCGCAGCGGACTCACGGAAATAGGCCAGATCCGGGTCGCCCTGAAGCAATAGTGAGTCAGAGGAGGCATCCAGCCGTAATTTGGGGAGCTGCACCAAAGCGACCCCAACCACCAACGCGTAACAGAGCAGCACCCAGATCGGTTTGCTCAGAATCAGCGCGTAGAATCGCTCGACCTTGGTCACGACCGAGCGCGCTCTTCCAGAGCCATCAGCAAGCGGTTGTGCAAACCGTCAAATCCTCCATTACTCATGATGACAATGCTATCTCCAGGTTCGGCAATATGCAGCGCGCGCTCGATCAGTGCGTCTGTGGTATCGAGGACCTCTTGCCCACTTGCCGACGCAATACTACTCAAATCCCATTGCAGATCGGGTGGCGCAAACCACAGCGCATAGTCAGCCGCCTGGGCACAGGCGGCTAACGCTTCCCTGTGTTCGCCCAAGCGCATGGTATTGGACCGCGGCTCTATGACAGCGATCAAATTGCCTGTGGCTAATTGCGCGCGCAGTGCACGCAGTGTGCCTTCAATCGCGGTAGGGTGGTGTGCGAAATCATCATATATCGAAACGTCTGCCGGCCTGCCCAGCAACTCAAGCCGGCGCTTCACGCCGGTAAATTGAGACAGTGCCTGCACAGCAACCTGCAGCGATATCCCCACATGGGCTGCCGCAGCGATTGCGGCTGTCGCATTGGCGGCATTGTGGTCTCCGATCAGGTTCCAGTTTAACGAGGCATCAGCTCCATCAGGCGCCGAAATCTGCAACATATCTGCAGCGGGCGAGAGAGCGCGCCAAGTCCAACCAGTCCCATTCGGGCTATCGGCACTCGATACTGTCTCGACTGGCGTCCAGCAGCCTTTTTCGAGCACGCGGTCGATCGCCACGTCGCCGCCGCGCACAATCAGTCCCTCACCGGGAATGCAGCGCACCAGATGATGGAATTGGGTCTCTATGGCTGCAAGGTCGGGGAAAATATCTGCATGGTCATACTCGAGGTTGTTGATCACCGCGGTTTTGGGGCGGTAATGGACAAACTTTGAGCGCTTGTCGAAAAAGGCAGAGTCATATTCATCAGCCTCGACCACAAAGTAATCCCCACCGCCGAGTCGCGCGGACACGCCAAAATTGCTGGGTATCCCGCCGATCAAAAATCCGGGCTGAAGCCCAGCCTGCTCCAGAATCCACGCCAACATACTTGCCGTGCTGGTTTTGCCATGAGTACCCGATACCGCGAGCACCCATTGATCCTGCAGGATATGGCGGCCCAGCCATTCTGGCCCCGACGTATAGGGGATGCTGCCATTAAGCATCGCCTCGACGACCGGTTGGCCTCGGGACAGCGCGTTGCCCACCACCACACAGCCTGGAGTGGGTGAGAGTTGATCAGGACCGTAACCGTCGACGAGAGGGATATCGCTACTGAGGAGCTGGGTGCTCATTGGTGGATAGATGTTGCGGTCTGAACCCGTGACCGAAAAGCCGGACTCACGCGCGAGAAGGGCCAAACCGCCCATAAACGTGCCACAAATACCGAGAATGTGAATGTGATCAGACAAGGGGGTTCTCCGCGCTGAGCAGAGATTATCACGGGCGGTTTGCCAATGGCTTCCGCGAGGTCTACGGTACGCACTTCGTGTCAGGCCACCCAAGCAGCAGTTCAGCATGAGTCAGCGCAATCTGTTCTACGCCCAATCCGGTGGTGTTACACCGGTCATCAACGCCTCAGCTGCGGGAGTCATTCAAACCGCCCGAGCGCATCCCCGGCACTTTGGCAAAGTCCTCGCGGGACAGAACGGAATTGTCGGCGCACTGAAAGAAGAACTGATCGATACTTCCCGGGAAAGCCGCCGTGCAATCGACGGACTGATGACCACCCCTGGCGGCGCTTTCGGTTCTTGCCGATACAAGCTCAGAAGCTTTGACGAGAATCGAGCGGAGTATGAGCGCCTGATCGAGGTATTCCGCGCCCACAATATTGGCTACTTTCTCTACAACGGCGGCGGTGACTCTGCAGATACTTGCTTAAAAGTCTCGCAAATCAGTGAACAAATGGGCTACCCCATCCAAGCCATTCACGTTCCCAAAACCATTGATAACGACCTGCCGCTAACCGATAACTGTCCCGGCTTTGGTTCAGTAGCGAAATATGTGGCGATTTCAACGCGCGAAGCGGCACTCGACATCGAGTCGATGTGCGCCACTTCGACCAAGGTCTTCATTCTTGAGGTGATGGGCCGGCACGCCGGGTGGATCGCTGGGGCGAGTGCACTGGCTGGCTGCGAGCGCGGCGACGCACCACATATTATTTTGTTCCCCGAAATTGCATTCGATCAGGAAAGATTCCTGAGCAAAGTTGCCCAGTGTGTAGAGCGCTACGGATATTGCGTCGTCGTCGCCTCGGAAGGGACGAGCACCGCAGATGGCCGACTCCTGTCAGACCAGGGTGAGCGCGATGCCTTTGGGCACGCTCAACTGGGCGGTTTAGCGCCACTGCTGGCAGGCATGGTCAAAGACAAACTGGGCTATAAACACCACTGGGCCGTTGCGGACTATCTGCAGCGCGCTGCGCGCCATATCGCTAGCCAGACAGACGTCGATCAGGCATTCGCACTGGGAAAAGCGGCCGTGGAGCTTGCTCTGGAGGGCGCCAATGCGGTGATGCCGACGGTCGAGCGACGCGCGATCAAGCCCTATCGCTGGGCCATTGGCACCGCGCCGCTTCATCGGGTTGCTAATCGCGAGAAGAAAATGCCTCGCCGGTTTATTAGCAAAGATGGTTTTGGCGTGACGGCCGCGGGGCGGTCCTATTTCGAGCCCCTGATTGCCGGGGAAGCCTACCCCGATTATCAAAGAGGCATGCCCAAGTACACGCGACTCAAGAAAGTACTCGTACCTCAGCGTTGCAAATCATGGCCTGAATAGCCTCGCGCACGCCCTAGGGAGCCAACACAAACCGCTCCAGCAGATGATCCACCTGAGGCTCGATCACCTCCAACATAACCAGTGGCTCGTGGACCTTTCCGTTGTCGTCAGGCTCGCCACGCCACAAGGGCATCAGCATCTCGGCTGACACTATGTCCTGATATTTTAAGGCGGAAGGCCTATAACTCACGTGCCATGCCTCCGGTGCAATGCCTCCGCGATCCACCGCGTAAGGTTTGTAGAAGCCCTCGGCGTCGTCAGCGGCGATTAATTCATCCAACCATTGTGTCATCCCGAAAAAAGGGCCCGGAGGCTCGTATTCTGGCGGAGACAACAGCGGCCGATAGTTCTCTCCCGTGGCCGACGCATCCCAGATATCCAGATCCGTACCCCAGTGGTGTCGTGACGTGCCTGGCAGCGCGGAGAACCGCAAAATAGCATTAAGCC
The DNA here is from genome assembly GCA_013911345.1 of Congregibacter sp. Next base: position 1,319 of record JACETJ010000035.1, on the reverse strand, counting down.
ATTCATCATCATCGTATCGAGCGCGATCAAGTAATCGGCCGTCTCCGTCGATAACAGGCCGATCCCCCGACCACTTGTCATTGATGATCCGCACTTGTCGGTCATAGTCTCGAAAAGCCGACGCGATACGAAGATCCAGCCCTCCCTCCGCGGCTCGGCGCCTTAGGACTTGAAAAGCACCTGCAGTCTCCCCCTCGGCCCAAAGATCGGGTGTGATGGAGACCAGATGCTCTTTAGAGAGGCCAAAAGCAATCAACGACTGCCGCATAGCTTGTGCGTATCCCACCTGTGTGCGGTGACAGGATAGATCCCGTCGACGCTAATGTCATTGAGCAGCGTATACACCTCCAGCCCGTTGGCCATTGCCTCACGAAGGGCCGATGCATAGGTCGGATCAATGTCCTCAGCGGGGGCCACTCGGGCAATACCTGCGTGCAAAACCGCAAAGACTAGGGCGGCGCGATGACCGCGTTGGATTGCCGACTGTAACTCAACTAGATGTTTGGTCGCCCGCGCGCTGACCGCATCAGGGAAGGCACCCGCTCCATCACCGCGGTGCAATGTTACGGATTTGACCTCCACATACAGGCTGTCTTGTCCCGGGATAAAAAAATCCGCTCTTGATCCTTGGGCCAGCTTGACCTCACGCCGCAGCTCAGCGCCAGCGGTGAGCAGTGAAGGAAAATAGCCCTGTCGCAGAGCCTCCTCGACGACATCATTAGCCCGCGCTGAGTGAATACAAGCAAGCCCTGTTTCCGTCTCTACCAACTCCCAACTCCAGGATAGCTTGCGCTTGGGGTTTTCGTGATAGGACAGCCAAACCGTGGACTCAGCCGCCTGACAGCCGCTCATAGCGCCGGTATTTGGGCAGTGTACGCAGACCGGCGTGTCATCCGCGGGCAGCATCACATCAGCCAGGAAGCGCTTATAACGCCTTAGGAGGCTGCCGCGTGTTAGTGCTGGAAAATCCATATCATTCGTTTCGCCATGAAACCCATCAAACTCGCCAGTGTTTCCGCAGGGTGGTCAGCACCGGCAAAAATCAGGGGCAACAGCCGCCAAAATCAACGCTAGCACCGACCGGTGAAGTCTGATAGCTTCCCGTGCCCAATTAGTCACAGCATCGGCTGTCGGGACATTTAAGAGGAACTACATCACCATGGCCAGTCGAAAATCTGCTGCCAAAAAGGCGCCAGCTAAGAAAAAAGCCGTAGCTAAAAAGGCACCTGCTAAGAAAAAAGCCGTAGCTAAAAAGGCACCTGCTAAGAAAAAAGCCGTAGCTAAAAAGGCACCTGCTAAGAAAAAAGCCGTAGCTAAAA
>JACETJ010000034.1 GCA_013911345.1 Congregibacter sp. | reverse complement strand
GGCTGGTGCAGATCTTGGAGGGCGCGCTGTTGGCAGCGGGAGAGCCCTTGTCCGTGCAGCGTATGACGCTCTTATTTGAGGAAAATGAGCGCCCGTCCAAGGAAGACATTCGCGCGGCAATAAAGTTGGTTGAGGAGCGCTGTGAGGATCGTGGCTACGAATTGGTGCAAGTCGCCTCGGGGTATCGATTTCAGGTGCGCCAGGACCTGGCAACCTGGGTGGGCCGTCTGTGGCAGGAGCGTCCTGCTCGATACTCGCGAGCGCTGATGGAGACGCTCTCTCTCATTGCCTATCGTCAACCGATAACGCGCGGTGAGATTGAGGAAATTCGGGGTGTTGCAGTGAGCACCAACATCATCAAAACGCTTTTGGAACGCGAATGGGTGCGGGTAGTGGGCCACCGTGACGTGCCTGGGCGGCCGGCCATGTATGCAACGACCCGACAGTTTCTCGACTACTTCAATCTGAAATCACTTGATCAGTTGCCACCATTGGCGGAGATCAAGGAACTCGACAACCTCTCTGGCGAGCTGGCATTGGAGGTGCCGGAGCAGGCCTCCGACATTGACGTGGGTGTACAGCAGGAGGGGGGAGATGACGCCCCTCAGTCCGAGCCTGAAGGAGAGGCCGCAGCAGCGCTGGATAATGACCAGCCTCAAATAGAAGAGGCAGACGATGTCGAGCAAGAAAGCTCCAAAGACTAAATCACCTGAACCCGTCACCGAAGACAAAGGCCAGAAACTGCAAAAGGTTTTGGCGAACCTCGGTCTTGGCTCACGGCGGAAGATGGAGCGCTGGATTGAAGACGGCCGCGTTACGGTTGATGGCAGTGTGGCTACTCTTGGAGATCGTATTCGCGCTGGCCAGAGTCTGCGACTGGATGGCAGGCCGCTGGAGATAGATGCTGCTGCTGAGGTCCGTGTCTTGCTGTATCACAAGCCGGTCAGGGAAGTTTGCTCACGAGATGACCCCGAGGGCCGTAAAACGGTATTTGAGCGTCTGCCAAAACTGAAGAGTGGCCGGTGGATTTCGGTGGGCCGCCTCGATTTCAATACCTCTGGAGTGCTGTTGTTTACCACAGATGGGGCGTTGGCTAATGCGCTGATGCACCCCTCGAATGCGATTGAGCGAGAGTATCTTGTCCGCGTGATGGGACGGGTAGAGGAACCCATGCTCGAGCGCCTTAAAGGCGGCGTAGAGCTCGATGATGGCCCTGCTAGATTCTCCGATATTCAGGAAGGAGGAGGTGACGGCATCAATCGCTTCTTTTATGTCGTGCTCATGGAGGGGCGCAATCGCGAGGTTCGGCGCTTATGGGAGTCGCAGGGTACGACTGTTTCACGGTTGAAGCGCGTTCGTTATGGCGAGGTATTCCTGCCTTCGAAACTCAAGAAGGGGCAGTGGTTGGAATTGCCGCAGCGCGATGTGGATGTGATCTATCAGATGGCCGGACTGCCCACCAGAGAAGTGGCATCATTGTCTCAAAAGGATCTGGAGCGTCGTCAGCGATTTGCAAAAAAAGGCCAGCGGGTTGCCGGACGTCGAAGCCGACGTGGCGAGTGAACTCGCGAGCCGGGTCTGTGCCCAAGCGCGCTAACAGCTGATTGTGAACCGCTTTAGCTTTGTGCGCTCAACGCTTGCCCATGGAGATTGCGACTGGCATCGCTGAGTAGATAGAGCCATCGGTCAGTTAATGCGGCCGGCACTGGATTAGTATCAGGGGGTTCCCCCGGATAAGCCGCTCTCCGCATGCTGGTGTTGACCGCACCCGGATTCAGGCTATTCACGCGAACGGAACTGGTCGCGCTCAATTCGTCAGCGAGCACTTGCATGAAGCCTTCGGTGGCAAATTTGGAAACCGCGTAAGCGCCCCAGTAGGCTTTGCCCTGTCTTCCTACCCCAGAGCTGGTGAGCACTACTGAGGCAGCCGAAGCGGCCTCGAGGCGAGGCATCAGTGCACGGGTCAAGAGGAATACAGAGGTCATGTTGACCTGCAGGACCTCGTCCCAGCTCTCGGGCGAGGTTTGTGCCAGCGCGCGGCGCTCACCCAGTACGCTGGCGTTGTGCACTAAACCGTCGAGCACTACTTCTGCCCCCGCGAGTTCGTCTGCCAGCGCGGCGTAGAGCGAGGGATCCCGGGTGTTGAGGTCCAGTGGAATGAGGCCGGGCTTGGGGTATCCCATATCGGTAATTTGGTCGTACACCCTCGCCAGTGCCGTCTCATCACGCCCCAGAAGTAGGACCTCCGCGCCATGTTGTGCGCAACTGAGCGCGACAGCCTCTCCAATGCCACGATTGGCACCGGTGATGAGTACGGTTTTTCCTGTGAGCTCATCGTTGGATGCTAGCCAGTCGTTGGGGACAAAACTCATGGCAGCATTCCTGAAATGAATTCGGCCAGTTCACGACTGCTGGCAGCCAACGCATCGGCCTGCCAGTCTGTCGCAGTTTCCCCGGGAGCCAGATATCCGTAGGCCGCGGCGATAGTGAAGCATCCCGCTGCCCGACCTGCCTCGATATCTCTTAGATGATCCCCAATAAACAGGGTCTCGGAAGGATCACATGACAATTCTTTACAGGCGAGCAAGACGGCCTCTGGGTCAGGCTTGGGTTGGTCGACCTGATCAGGTGTCACCACCGTGCCAGCCTTGGGATCAAAGGGCATCCTATCCATCAGCGGGTGCGCGAATCGAGCCAGTTTATTGGTCACAACACCCCAGCAAATTCCGGCTCTCTGCAGATCGCCAACCAGTTCCGGCAATCTGGGGTATGGATGGCTGAGGTCGCCCAGACCGGTTTCATACAGTGTGAGAAAACGCTGCCGCCACTGCTCAAAGGAAGGGTCGTCCGCTGACATGCCCAATGCGGCCTGCACCATACCGATGGCACCGTCCGACACGCTGTGCCAGATGGTCTTGGGCTCGATGGGCGCCAAACCCGCTTCAGCGCGCAGCTGCAGGCCAATGTGAATGAATTCCGGAGCGGTATCAATCAGAGTGCCGTCGAGATCAAACAGCACTGCGGTCACTCTGCGTGATGTCACGGCTTTTTCGCTCGGACAAGATAGTTGACCGAGACATCACCCGGCGTTAGCCGATACCGCTTGGTGAGCGGGTTGTATGTCATCCCCATCATCTCTTGCATATCGAGTCCGGCCTCGCGAATCCAGCGCGCGAGTTCCGACGGCTTGATGAGCTTGTCGTATTCATGGGTGCCTCTGGGCAGCAGATTCAGGATGTACTCGGCGCCGACAATGGCAAACAGGAATGACTTGGGGTTGCGGTTGATCGTAGAGAAAAATAGATCGCCGCCCGGCTGACACATGTCGGCGCAGGCTTGAATCACGGTCGATGGGTCGGGCACATGCTCCAGCATCTCAAGGCAGGTCACCACCTCGAACGCCTCTTGCTGTTGCTCTGCCAGCGCTTCCGCTGTGCTCTGCAGGTAGTCGACTTCGACGCCGCTTTCGAGCTGGTGCAGCCTCGCCACGGCCAAAGGCGCCTCACCCATATCGATACCGGTGACTGTCGCCCCCCGATGCGCTAATGCCTCACAGAGCAGCCCGCCCCCGCAGCCCACATCGAGCACGCTCTTGCCGTTGACGCCGGCGTGCTGGTCAATCCAGCCAGCGCGTAACGGATTGATGTCGTGGAGCGGCTTGAATTCACTATTGGGATCCCACCAGCGCGACGCCAACTTCTCGAATTTGGCGATTTCATCTCGATCGACGTTGTCATCTATCGGCATCGTGTCAGGACTCCAGTGTTGTGCGGAAAGCGCCGAGCTGTTCGGACCAGCGTCCTGCTCTTGCGGCGAGATCAGTGTAGTCGAGTGTTTGCAGCTTACCTGCGCTCATCAGTGGTTTTCCCGCCACCCAGCTCCACTGCACCTCGTTGCCGCTGCTCGCGTAGACCAAACTCGAGGCGAGGTTGTGCCTGGGCAGGTGTTGCGGGCCAGAGAGATCCAATGCGATAAGGTCAGCGGCCTTGCCAACTTCGATACTCCCCAGCTGCTGCTCTAGACCCAATGCCGATGCGCCGTGCAAAGTCGCCATTTCCAATGCGGTCCAAGCATCGACCGCCTTCGGGTCGCCATGCTGACTCTTGCCAATGAGTGACGCGGTCTGCAGTTCCCCCAACATGTTGAGCCGATTATTGCTCGCAGCGCCATCGGTGCCCAGTGCCACATTGATGCCACGATCAAGGAGCTTTTGCACCGGGCAAATACCAGAGCCTAACTTGAGGTTTGAGCGGGGGCAGTGCACCACATGCGCACCGTGAGTGGCGACTGTCTCGATGTCCTGCTCACCGAGGGCTGTCATGTGCACACATTGAGTGCGCGGGCCCAGCAGGCCCACCTGCTCGAGAAAATCGATGGGGCGCAGGCCCGAACGTTCTACAGAGGTGAGTACTTCCTCGCGCGTCTCGTGCAGGTGTATCTGTATCGGCGCGTCGAGCTCTTCGGCCAGCATGGCCACTCTTGAAAGGGTCTTTTCGCTCACCATGTAGGTAGAGTGCGGTCCGAACCCGACATCGATACGGTCATGATCACGGTACTGGTCGCGGAGCGCGAGGCCGCGGTTGATGCAGGATTCCGCGTCTCGTGCCCAGGCGGTTTCAACATCGATCACCGGGAAGGTGAGTAGCGCGCGGATGCCACTACGGTCCACTGACTCGGCGGTGACCTCTGGGAAAAAATACTGATCGGCCAGGGTTGTGGTGCCGCTCATTAACAAATCAGCAATCGCCAGTTCAGAGCCGTCGCGCACAAAATCTTCGCTGATAAAGTGACTTTCAGTTGGCCAGATATAGCGCTGCAACCAAGTCATCAGGGAAAGATCATCCGCATAGCCCCTGAGTAGCGACATGGCGGCATGACAATGCAGATTAATGAACCCCGGCATCAGCGCACACTGAGGCAAGTCGATATGCTCTTCAGCATCGACATCCTGTGCTGTCTGTCTCGGCAGAATGGCGGCGATCTGGCCGTTGCGAATCGCCACGCTGTGCCCCGTCATAATCTTGCGGCGCGGTACGATCGGAACCAGAAACTCGGGGTGTAGGACCGTGTCAAAATCAGGCATGGAGACTCCTCATGCGGGCCGCAGAGTATACAGGGGCCGGGGCCTCAAAACCGACTGTTTGAGGCGCTAAAAACTCGCTTGAAGCGGGGTTGTTTGGTACACTCTGACTTTACGTAGCCGGGCCCTGAATGGCCCAATTACGAGTCCGAGTTAAGTAGCCCTAATGGCAGAAAATCCCCAGGAAGTGGCGCGGGAAATCCTCCCCGTCAATATCGAAGACGAACTGAAACAGTCGTACATGGATTACGCGATGAGCGTGATTGTCGGCCGCGCGTTGCCGGATGTCCGAGACGGCTTGAAACCAGTGCATCGCAGGGTTTTATTTGCGATGAACGAGTTGAATAACGACTGGAATAAGGCTTACAAGAAGTCCGCGCGGGTAGTGGGCGACGTCATTGGTAAGTACCACCCTCATGGTGATTCAGCGGTTTATGACACCATCGTTCGGATGGCGCAGGATTTCTCGTTGCGTTACACCCTCGTAGACGGTCAGGGAAATTTCGGCTCGATTGACGGCGACTCTGCCGCAGCCATGCGCTACACCGAAATTCGCATGTCCAAAATCGCCCACGCGCTGCTCGCAGACCTGGAAAAGGAAACAGTCGATTTCGTCGACAACTACGACGGTACCGAGCGGATACCGTCGGTGCTGCCAACCCGAGTCCCCAACCTGCTGGTTAATGGCTCGTCAGGTATTGCGGTTGGGATGGCCACCAATATCCCGCCCCACAATTTGCGCGAAGTGGTAGCGGGCTGTCTGGCGACGTTGGAGAATCCTGATATTAGCGTCGAAGAGCTGATGCAGTTCGTCCCGGGCCCCGATTTCCCCACTGGCGCCCAGATCAACGGCCGTGCGGGCATTGTGCAGGCCTATCGTACCGGGCGGGGCCGCATCTACGTGCGGGCCAAGGCAGAAGTGGTGTCGGATGAATCCAAAGGTAAAGACACCATCATCATCCATGAAATTCCCTATCAGCTGAACAAGTCACGCTTGATTGAGCGCATTGCGGAGCTGGTCAAAGAGAAGAAGCTAGAGGGCATCACAGAGCTGCGAGATGAGTCAGACAAAGACGGCCTTAGGGTGGTGATAGAGCTGCGCCGCGGCGAAGTCGGCGATGTAGTGCTGAACAATCTGTATGCACAAACCCAGCTGCAGTCGGTAGTGGGCATCAACATGGTGGCCCTGGTCGATGGTGAGCCGAAAGTGCTCAATCTGAAGCAAATGATTGAGGCGTTTGTTCGTCATCGACGCGAAATTGTGACCCGACGGACGGTATACCTGTTGCGCAAAGCCCGCGAGCGCGGCCACGTGCTGGAAGGCTTGGCCATTGCGCTGGCTAATATTGATGACGTCATCGAGCTGATCAAAGCCTCACCGACCGCCGCCGATGCCCGCGAGGGCTTGATGGCGCGATCATGGGCGCCCGGAGATGTCATGGCGATGCTGGAGCGCGCTGGCGCTGATGCCTGCCGACCGGACGATCTGCCTGACTCATTGGGTCTGCAGGACGGTCAGTACCACCTGTCGCCGGCACAAGCTCAGGCGATTCTGGATCTGCGGCTCCACCGTCTGACAGGGCTGGAACATGAGAAGTTGTTGCAGGAGTACGCCGACAAGATCGCCGAGATTGCAGGTTATCTAGAGATCCTGAGTGACCCGGACCGGCTAAAGCAGGTCATTCGTGAGGAGCTCGAGGAGATCGTGGAAGAGTTCGGAGACGACCGCAAAACGCAGATTTCGGATTCAGCCCATGATCTGACCGTTGAAGACCTGATTACCGAGGAAGATCGAGTGGTGACCATCTCGCATGGTGGGTACGCTAAGACGCAGTCGCTGACCGACTATCAGGCTCAGCGAAGAGGCGGAACAGGCAGAAGCGCGACAGCGGTCAAAGACGAAGATTTTGTCGAGCATCTCTTAATTGCGAGCACTCATGCCACGATTCTGTGCTTCTCAAACTTGGGCAAGGTCTATTGGTTAAAGGTGTTCCATATTCCACTGGCCAGCCGCACAGCTCGCGGCCGACCCATGGTCAATCTGCTGCCGCTCGACGAGGGCGAGCGCATCACCTCAATCCTGCCAATTGAGGGCTATGAGACGGATCACTTTATTTTCATGGCGACGGCCAATGGCACAGTCAAAAAGACTGATATGAGTCTGTTCTCGCGACAGCGCAGCGTCGGCTTGCGCGCGATTGAACTGGAAGAGGATGATGTATTGATCGGCACCGCAGTCACGGATGGCAGTCAGGACATCATGTTGTTTTCTAGTGAGGGCAAGGTGGTGCGGTTCGCTGAGTCAGCTGTTCGTGCCATGGGCCGCACCGCGCGGGGTGTGAGAGGTATCAAACTTGGCGAGAGCCATCGCCTGATTTCACTGGTCGTGCCCAAGGAAGGTAGCCGAATCCTGACTGTGAGTGAGAATGGTTACGGGAAGCGTTCGGAGACAAGCGAGTTTCCGGTTAAAGGACGCGGTACAAAAGGCGTCATTGGCATGATGACTTCCGAGCGCAACGGTTCTCTGGTGGGTGCTGAACAAGTCTGGGACGGCGATGAAATGATGCTGATCTCCAATCAGGGCACTGCGGTGAGAACCCGAGTCGAAGAAGTCGGCGTGCAGGGGCGTAATACCCAAGGCGTCCGCGTGATCCGCACCCGTGACGGTGAGGCGTTAGTTAGCGTTAGCCGAATCGCCGAGGACGACATAGACACTACCGATGCGCACACCGCTGCTGGTGGCTCGACAGATAGTGCCGCGCCGATCAAAGAGGCAGGCGACGCAGACGGATCGACTGCGGAGGGAGCTGAGGACACCGGAGAGTGACTCGAGCTCATAACTTCTGTGCGGGCCCGGCCGCGCTGCCGGAACCTGTGCTGGAGCGTGCGCAAGCAGAATTCCTGAATTGGTCTGATATTGGCGCCTCCGTGATGGAGGTCAGTCATCGTAGTCCCGCTTTCATGGAGGTCGCCCAGCGAGCTGAGGCTTCTCTGCGGCGTCTTATGGCGGTCAGCGACGACTACGCTGTCCTGTTTCTGCAGGGTGGTGCCTCGCTGCAGTTTGCGGCAGTCCCCTTGAATCTGAGCGCCCCGGGCCAATCTGCCGATCAAGTTGTGACCGGGCAGTGGTCAAAAAAGGCCCTGCTGGAAGGGCAACGCTTTGGGTCGGTCAATGTTGCGGCGACGTCAGAAGACTCGGGCTTTACAACCGTGCCTCCTCAGGAAGCGTGGCAACTGGATTCCAGTGCGGCTTATCTGCATTACTGCCCCAACGAGACCATCGGTGGTCTTGAGTTTGATTTTGTCCCGCAGATTGACGCGCCGTTGGTGGCCGATATGTCTTCGACCATCCTTTCACGGCCGATCAACGTTAATCAGTTTGGTGTGATTTATGCGGGCGCTCAGAAAAATATCGGGCCTGCAGGGTTGTGTCTAGTCGTGGTGCATCGGGAACTCCTAGGGCGCGCTCGCGCCGAGGCCCCAGCCATGCTGAATTGGAAGACGGCCGCTGACAATGATTCCATGTACAACACCCCGCCCACATTCGCTCTGTATCTGACAGGCCTGGTATTCGAATGGCTGGAGAATCTGGGTGGGCTGGAAGAAATGGCAGTGATTAACCGTCGGAAAGCCGGCAAGCTCTACCATCTCATCGATAACAGCGACTTTTATAGTAACCCAGTGGAAATTGTGAGCCGGTCGCTGATGAACGTGCCCTTTACGCTGGCCGATGACAGCCTGGATACGGTTTTTTTAAAAGAAGCAGAGGCGGCGCGGCTGCTCAACTTAAAGGGCCATCGATCAGTCGGCGGGATGCGCGCGAGTCTATACAATGCGGTAGAGGAAGCCTCGGTGGACGCCCTGTGTGACTTCATGCAGGATTTCGAACAGCGCCACGGGTAAGGAACTCGGCGAGGGGATACTCCATGAACCCTGATGAACAACTCAGTAAGATCCGAGAGCGTATTGACGCGATTGACAGTCAATTGCTCGAGCTGATCAGCGAACGTGCGCGATGTGCTCAGGAAGTCGCGCAGGTGAAACTGAATGCGTCGCAGTCCGTTGACGCGTCGCCAGTCTTTTATCGGCCCGAGCGCGAGGCGCAGGTGTTGCGCGCTATCCAAGAGCGCAACCCGGGACCGCTGGCGTCCGAGCATATTGCCTCCGTCTTTCGCGAGATTATGTCCAGCTGTCTGGCCTTGGAGCAGCCGCTGTCCGTGGCCTTTTTGGGACCCGAGGGCACTTATTCTCAGGCAGCTTCGTTGAAGCATTTTGGCCAATCTGCGATCCCGAGCGCGGAGGCGAGCATTCATAAAGTGTTCCGTCAGGTTGAGGAGAGAGTATGTGACTACGGGGTTGTACCCGTGGAAAATTCGACTGAGGGCATGGTGGGGCAGACACTGGATTGCTTTCTGGAGTCGCCGCTACAGATCACAGGTGAGATTGAACTACCCGTGGTGCACCATTTGCTCGCAGGCCAAGGCACCGAGCAATCCGATATTCAGGTGATATTGGGGCACGAACAGGCACTAGGCCAATGCAGGCAATGGCTCGACAGCCATCTGCCCGATGTCCCACGCGAAGCGGTGGCGAGTAACGGTGAGGCGGCCAGAAGGGCTGGGGTTGAGACTGGAGTGGCGGCGATCGCCGGCGAGCTAGCAGTCTCTTTGCACAGGTTGGATACGCTGGCGAGTGCCATCCAGGACAGTTCCACCAACACCACACGCTTTTTGGTGCTGGGCAAGGAGACCGTGCCGCCCAGTGGTCATGACAAAACCTCATTATTGGTCTCAGCACGCAACCGGCCTGGGGCGCTACTCGGCCTGCTGCGTCCTTTTGAGGAAAATGGCATCAGTTTGACGCGTATTGATTCCAGACCCTCCAAGACAGAAAAGTGGACCTACGTGTTCTACATCGAGTGTGAAGGCCACCTCGCTGATGACGTCATGGGGTTGGTAATGGGACAGATAGAAGAGCACTCCATTATGCTGAAGAGGCTGGGCTCTTATCCCCGAGCGCCCATTTGACCGTGGACACTGATCACGACCCCATCGTTGCTTTTTTGGGCCTCGGATTGATTTCGGGGTCTTTGGCGGGTGCGCTTAAGCGCGACAACTGGCGCGCCGATCTGATTGCCTGGGGACCCCGCGCCCCTTCCCTTGAGCGCGGTTTGGCTTTGGGGCTGATCGATCGTTTCAGCTTG
>JACETJ010000033.1 GCA_013911345.1 Congregibacter sp. | reverse complement strand
TCCCCTCTTCAGCGACATGCCCGTGCTGACGGGCGTAGGCACCCACCTTCATCAACACGGCTTTGTGGGCATCCGGCACCTCCAGCTCGGGTGAGATGTAATTCCCCACCCACTTGCCACCAGCAAACAAAATTTGCCGAACATTGCTGATGCTGATTTCGTGAGGCGTGATCGTCAGATCCACAGTCATTTCTCGCCACTGACTGGTATCCAGCTTTTCCTGCAGTAGGATCTTCACATCGTCGTCGTATTCCACAATCTGATCGAGGCAGTTGGTCACGGAATCCACCGCAAACACGTTACGGGATCCCGCGAGCCCCAATAACTTGACCATCACACCGTTCGGCAACTCCGAAAACATACGATCGGCCTCTCCTTCCCGAATCGCTCGCTTGGAATAGACTTCGGTCCGGGGCACCGGCAGACCGGCTTGGGGCGCGTGCTCGGCAAAGTGCAGCTTGGAGTTGACGTTTCGGCTCACCCCCAGTGCTGCGGGATCCTTATGTAGGGCCTGGTTGCTCCCACTGATCATGTAGAGATTGGTCAAGTCGACCTTTGGTAAGGCGGCGGCTACGCTCTCGTAATAGCCATCGAGGGGATGGAACTGCCAATGCGCTTCGGGTATCGAATCGAGGCCCATGGCAGCAAACATTTCGCTGTAATGTTTCAGAAGGTCACGCCAACCCGGCTCCATAAAAGGCGCGCCCAGAGCAACGTGATCTATGGGCTTGCCCAGCCCAACGAGTGCGACCTGCAACGCACAGGTCAGCACCTGATTCTCCTGATGATCCACCTGTTGTTTTGGCGTCAAGCTCGACAGGTCGTGATGCAAAGAGCAGTCGTCGCCGGCCATCGCATACAGTGTCGACGCGGACTGCTCAGGTATGAAACTTCCCACTTTCATGTCTGATCCTTGAGTTAGAAATGAGTCTCGCCACGCCTCTATTTAAACATTTGTCTAACTTACTTGCGTTAATTTGGTACTGAGCCACCAACTTTTCTGCAAACCCAGCCCCGAGGTCTAAATCTCTGGGAAAAGCTCTCCAACTTGCCCTACCGTCGGATCATCGAGCGCAACTGGCGTAATCAGCCCACTGTCGTCATAACGTGGATTACCGACTCGCTTCGAAACGGGGTGATAGGAGACCTCTAGCGCAGCCGATTCATCAAACGATCCAGAGGCATTGAGCCACAATGGCAGATCCCGCACGTCCAGCAGCAAGGGCTGCCTGTGATGAATCCCCCTCAGTGGCTCGGTCGCAGTCTGGGTGACCACCACGCAACCGATGCCAGCCTGATACACCCCGGCCATATAAAATAAACGTCCCCCTCGGTGGTGGTACCAAGGCTGCTTTCCCGCCCCGACACGCTGCCACTCATACCAACCATCTGCGAGCAAAGCGCAACGTGCGAGATCGCGGAAAAGGGGTTTGGCCCCCAACGTCTCAAACCGAGCATTGGTGACAAAACGGCTTGCGCCAGATCCGCCCAGAGGAATGCCCCAATGGGCTGATGCATGATCTCCGCTATCCGTTTGAATCACCACCTGTGACTGCGGGGCGATATTGAACCGGTCCACGCTCTGCAGCCCCAGATTCGCGACATCGGGTTTATTGGATACTGAGAGCGTGTAGCGGCCGCACATGCTCAGACAGTGAGCCCAGCAGCCTTAAGGGCCATCGCATTTAAGATGCGCGCATCTCCAGCCGCTGAGTGCAGCTGCTTATTGAGCGCGCTGAAGCCGCCTCCAGTGATCGTATCCATCTGCAGCCCTGCGGCATGGTTTTCCGTCAATCTCGGGGTCAGTTCTCGTACAAAGCGTGACTCAAACTCAGACAGTAGAGGCAAAACCTGTGCTTCAGAAAAACCCGGCCTCAAACACCCCAGAAACTCCGCTAACTGATCAGCAACACGAAAGCAGGTGTTCATACCCATGCTACGCGCCGGGTGCATGGCGTGACGCGCATCGCCGATGAGCACTAAAGCCCCCTCCCCCTGATACGGCTCGCTTTGCTGGGAGACCGGCGGGTAAATAGCACCGAAAACCAGTGACTCAAATGACACCTCTGGGCACCACTCGGCAAGCCGACGGTGCAGAGATTCCTCCGACCCGGTCTTCCAGGAACCGATATCCTCGGGCGACACAGGGAAGCCGACCTTAGTTCCACCACCCGTTCGCGGAATCAGCGATACCATGCGCTGCTGCGCGAGGTAAACATCCAGCGTTCTCGGCTCGGTGATGCCCCGCTGGCGGCCATACAATACGGCGATCGGATACTGATAGCGATGTCGGTCAAGACCGATATTCAGACGACTGCGAACTGTCGATGCGGTCCCGTCCGCAGCCACCAGCATGGTGCACGTGGCCGCACGGGATTGATCATCTACTCGCCACTCGATGCGCCAACCCCCCGTTGATCGCCCTAACGACCAATCGGACACCCCCGTTATATTCACCGCCCCCGCCTGTTGAGCGCTGCTGAGCAAGATGTCGGCAATTTTTTCGTGGTTAAGAAACAGGAAGGCCCCCGCACAGTCATCGCGCTGGGGCACAGGCACAGTGACAATATGAGCGCCCTCCGCGTCAAACCATCGTGTTCCCGTGCGCCGCTCTGCGCCCGCCTCCAATAAGCGATCCAGCACACCCCAGCGGGACAGCACTGGCTGCATTGCCGGTTGGATATGGTCACCTCTGGCGGTATCCAGCGGCCCGGAACGACGATCCAACAGGAGCACAGTCAAGCCACTGGCCTTCAGCGCTGCGGCCAGAGCGCCACCGGCAATTCCCGAACCGATGATGGCAATGTCAAAATTATCCGAGGTCACTCTTCCGTCCGATCAGCTGGAATAACAAGCTTCCAGCGACACCATACTGGCACGGGGCGCCCAATCAAACCAAGGCGGGCATGAGCCGTATCCTAGGCAAGCACTTCTTTGATGCCATTCCCTGCTGCTAATGGGTGGTGTAATGTCAGACAGAGTGACTTGCGGCTGACACCCTATGACCGGGGCCAGATCTCAACATCAGCGATGGACCGTGCTAGGCGGACTCTTTCTGATTTACATGGCCTCTAATGGCATCATCCTGCATACGCTGCCGCTACTGTATCCGGAGCTGATGGACAGCTTTGGCTGGCAGGCAAGCGAAGTCACCTTGCCGGCAACCGTATTCTTTGTGATCGGGGCCGTGACATCGCCGCCTGCGGGCTGGCTCCTTGACCGCTATTCATCTCGCGCCATTATTGCTATTGGCAGCACGCTCCTGACGCTGGGCCTCCTGGCCTACTCTGCTACCAACAGCCTATGGCAACTTGTCGCGGTTTACGCGTTACTGGGGCTAGCACTATCCCTTTGCGGCCTAGTCTCCAACATGGTGATGCTGACAGGCTGGTTTGCCTCAGGACGAGGTCGCGCCACGGGCATACTGCTAATGGCATCGAGTCTCGGCGGCGCTCTGTTCCCCCTCGCGGTCGGCTCCGGTATCGAGCAACTCGGTTGGCGGCAGACCGTTCTGCTAACGGGCATTGGCGTCGGCTTGCTGATGCTGGGTAGTGTCTGGTTATTGTTGCGTGACGGAAGGCAGGTAGCGCAACCTCCGCCAACCTCGAGCCTCACAACGCATCAACAAGAGCGTGTTATTCCGCTGCTCTTGACCCGTCGCTTTGCTGCGATTGTCTTCGCCACCGGTAGCCTGTGGTTCATTATCATCGCGCTGACCCAGCATCAGTCCATCCACCTGGCTACAGACGTCGGCCTTGCGCGATCCACCTTGCCGTCTGTGTTCAGTCTATTTTTTGGCAGCTCGGTGGTGGGTAAACTCTGCTTCGGCTTGCTGTCTGACCGCTTCGATCTTCATCGGGTGATGGCGGTTGCGATATTGATGCTGGCGATCGCACTGGTAGCGCTCAGCCAGATGACCGCTACCGCCACGATTTTGCTGTATGGATACGCTGTGCTCGCAGGGCTGGGATTCAGCGGAGCATTCACCTGCATTCAGATTCTCATTGCAGCCCACTACAGCGGACCACTATATGGCCGAATTCTGGCCACGATTGTCCTGATCGACACGCTCTGTGGCGCTCTCGGCACCCAGACTATTGCTGGCGTCAGGGAGTGGCGGGGCGACTACAGCGCCGCCTTCATCGGCATGGCACTGCTCGCCGCTGTCAGCGCGCTGATGGTCCTGAGCCTGACTCGATTTTCGACCGATTCAGAACGGCCACCAGAAACAGCCAGCGTGCCGCCCTGAACATCAAGACTCACTAATAGACAGCACGCAGCGCTCATCCGACAACAGATCGGCAACCGCATGATGGTCCGTAAAGGTCGACTTATAATCGCTCATAAATGCCACCCCTTCCTCCCGAATCCGGCGGCGCTGCAGTGCGCTGCAAAAGCGTCGGACATCCTCCTCGCTCTCGAGGATTAAAGGCGGGACTTCTGCCGTAGACCCGTCCGCATCTTTTGCCACCATCGTGAAGTAACATGTATTGGTGTGCTTACTGGCTCCCTCCTGTAAATTTTCAGCAACCACCCTGATCCCCACAACAAGGGATTTCTTACCAACGTAATTCACCGAACCCATCAGCGACACTACCTCGCCCACCTCTACTGGTCGGAGAAACTGCACGTTATCTACCGACACCGTTACACAGTAGTTACCGGCGTGCTTACTGGCGCATACGTAGGCCAGTTTATCCATCAGCGACATCAACGTGCCCCCGTGCACCTTACCGCCAAAGTTGGTGTAACTCGGAACCATCAACTCAGTGATTACGCTTCGCGAATACGCAACGGGATGCCCTTTCATAACAAAACTCCTCAAGCCTGCACGCTATACGCGCCAAAACACGCCGGGGATTAGCTGTCGGGCCCCTTGCCTAGGTCGATCTGCGAGCACCCTCCTCCGTCAGGCTAGCAGGAGCTGGCTCCTAAGAATCCGACATAGTCCGGCAACCATTTACCGACATACCCTAGGGGGGTATACTGAGCGCCACACACAATACCCCCCGGGGGTATCAGCCCAATGGATCAGGAAATCGATCAATGAGAGATGAAACGCAGCGCAAAGCGGATGCCCGGCTGGCGCGCATAGAGGGCCAAATCAGGGCGGTACGCAAGATGGTGTCCGATGATCGCTACTGCGTCGATGTCGTGCGACAGGTTCAAGCCGCGGGCTCAGCGTTGGCCAGCCTGGAAACGCTGATTATCGATGACCATGTTGATACTTGCGTGCAACATGCGCTCGAGGCCGGCGAAACAAGTGAACGCAGGGAAAAGGTAACTGAGCTGGTCTCCATCCTCACAGGAAAGAAAAAGTGAAACCAGTGCGAACGGGACTATTAATAATCCTAAGCTTGATAGCATCGGCGGCGAACGGTCGTCCGGTCTCTTACACCGGCGGCTGGACCGTGATCGGAGAATCCGACCGGCAATCGAGCTCTGCGCTCGTGCACTACACGCCATCCCCGAACATGTCATTGGGCCTCAAGACTGAGGTCAATCGCGACTCAGATTTTGCAATCTATAGCGTTCATCCCACGCTGTTGGCGAAGAGATGGTTCGGAGCGAACTATCAGGGCAATCTTTACCTCCACGGAGGCGTCGGGATGGCGTCCGGCATCAACAACAACTCGGGATCGGATCAGATGGCGATCTACGGGGGCGTCATGGCTGACTGGGAGACACGCTCCCTTTTTGTCGGATATCGGAACCGCTATCTGGAAGCCGGTGACTATGCCAGCCAATTCATGCAGGCATTCCGCGCCGGTTTTGCGCCGTATGAAGGTGATAGCGGTGATCTTCATACCTGGCTGATGCTGGAGATAGACCATCGCCCCTCCGATCCAGACTCAGTGACAGCTACCCCTTTAATACGCTTTTTCAAGGGGCCACTGCTTGTGGAGGCCGGCTACAACCTCACTGCTAACCAACCGCTGTTTAACTTTACTTTCCGCTTTTAAAAAGGAGCGTGATAATGACTCTTCCTATGAAAACCATCGCAATAACCACTGCGTTATGCCTCGGCGTTGCCGCCAATGCCCAGGAGCACCACGACCACGACACTCATGCAGCGCAGGACATGCATGAACATCATGATCACTCTCACCAAGAGACTGACTCAGGTCATACCGCCCACGACGGCCATGACGCCACTAGCGGACCCGCTCTAACCCGTACCGAAGATATTGAATCAGCGCTAGCCCAAGGCGGGGAACCCATCGTGGCAGATGTATTGGGGGTCGTATGTGATTTTTGTGCGCTGGCCATGAATAAAATCTTCGGTAAGAGAGAGGAGGTCGCTGCGATCTATGTCGACCTAGACACCAAAGCACTCAGCTTGGTGCTGGTGCCGGGCGCCTCTCTCAGTGACCAGACCATCGCCGAGCTTGCCATTCAAGCGGGTTACCGAATCGCTGATGTTCGCCGCGGTGGTGAGGCACTAGGCATAGCATCGTGAGGGGTGATTGGCGGGATAGCATTGCGCCCTCTCTGGCGCTTTTCGGCAGCGCTTCGACCCTACTGTGCTGTGCGCTGCCCGCTCTGCTGATCTCGATCGGCGCGGGTGCGGTAATGGCGGGGCTCACCGCTGCGATACCCGGAATCATGTGGCTGTCAGCACACAAAAATATCCTGTTCGCCCTATCGGGCGGACTGATGGCAGCCAGCACCCTGCTCTGGTGGCAACAACGTCATGCACCTTGCCCCGTTGAGCCAATCAAGGCCGCCGCCTGTGCACGACTGCGCCGAGTCAATGTATGGTTGCTATCTCTCGCTTGGGTGGCATACCTCACAGGCCTATTCTTCGCCTACGTCTGGGTGCGGATATTCTACTGACGAGGTCGACGGGCGCGAGTGTGAAGGAACAACCATAGCCCCAACACCGCGGTTGCAAGAGCGAGCAGGGAAAAAACTCTAAGCAGCCAAGTACCAATCGTATCTCGATCCTCGTAGCTCATGATGTGCAGCGACCATAGGAAATCCCACCAGCGCCATGCATCATGCCGCACCACCCTCACCTCGCCAGACATGGCGTCGACATAGGCAACTCGATCAGGATCGTCCGCTCTCCATAGTCGCCATAGCGGCAAGGGCGCGCCACGATACTCGCTGCCGGGAAGATCGGCATCGATCCACTCGAATTGATCAGGTTTTATGACCGTTCTCTCGTTGCCAAGCGTCAACGCTTGCTCCCCGCTCAGCGCAGTGATGGGCACGCCCCGCTCGTCCAGCCACTCAACTCCTTCAACCGTATGCACACCCAGAATGAGCTCGCCCGCCCGGCGCTCGCGGATCACCACCTTGTTCGCCGATATCAGATTAGCCTCTAAACGGGATAGATCCAGCTGAGAGGCCGGAAGACTGCGCTTGAACTGGTGGCCGCGCACATATTCGATATCAATGAACGCGAAATACAGGCCACTCAGGGTCCAGAGCAACAGCTGACATGACGTTACAAGCGCCACGGCACGATGCCATCTCCTAAGCCGGCGCTGCTTTCGCAGCGGATTGTGGTTGATCGCCTCAGACATCGCTCATCTCAACAGGATGCGTTTGGTAATGGATAACAAATGCGCATAGGCAGCCCTAACTCATCAAACGCTTGCTCACCTTGAGGCAGGCAGCCTCGCCCTGACGCATCAAAACGCGCCACCACACCGCAAACCAGCGCGTCCATCATATCGTCTCTTGCACACTTCGCGCGGGGCACAGACGTCATCAAGTTGCGTAGCAATCGGTCAACGGTCTGAACCGGAATATGGCGGGCCATTGCTCGTCGTCGCTCGCGATAACCGGCGTCTGTTTTCTTGTTTTCTTCCATCGGCACGCCGTTATTCAGACCGCTGAAGCACAGCTCAGGATGTGTTTCCAGCCAGTCCAAACCGTGATGACGGGATGACCTCAACAACGCTTCGGCCTCCCGAATCTTGGGCAGCAGATAAAATGCCTGTTTGCTCACGCCTTTACCGCAGCGGGCTTTACTCGCGCGATTGATCTCCTCATACGACCGCGATGCCAGTGCCAACCGCGGTGGCACGGGGAACACACTGCTACTGCGCTTACCGAGCAACTGCCTCGCAGCCTGATCACAGGCCCTAAAGCCGTCTCCGGAAAGCCCTATGGGGATATCGATACAGACAGTGGCGTGTGGCTTGAGCAGCGGAACGATCGATTCTAAGTCCGGTTGGCATTGCAGCGTCCAGCGCTCACCGTCCCAGCCTGCGCAGACCCAACCACCTCGGCAACCATCGATACCTGCGGCGATGAAAGACCTAGCGGTTTCTGATGACATTCAAAGCAGACAATGTAGCTGAGACTGGGAATTTCATCACTGACCGGGCGAAGATCGCGGAGTCGCCCCTGGAGAAATCAGGGCCGAAATCGCGTGACCTTGACGGGTAGCTCGGTAAAACCTCTGATGAAGAGATTACAAGTTCGTTTTGGATCACCGACGACCTCAATCGTCTCAAAGCGCTGCAATGCCTCCTCCCACAGGATTCGCAATTGCATTTCGGCCAGACGATTACCCATGCAGCGGTGGATACCGGCACCAAAGGAAAGATGATTTCGCACACTGGGCCGGTCAATCCAAAAGTCTTTCGGCCGCTCAATCACTGCATCATCGTAGTTGCCAGACACAAACCAGAGCACTACTTTCTCGCCTTTGGCAATTTTCTGGCCATTGAGCTCCACGTCACGGGTAGTGGTTCTGCGCATATGCGGCAGTGGCGTCTGATAACGAATAATTTCTGAGACCATGGACGGTATGAGATCCGGGTTCTGCCGCACCTTAGCCATTTCATCCGGGAACTGATTCAGGAATACGACTCCTCCCGACATCGAGTTCCGCGTCGTGTCGTTACCACCCACTATCAGCAACATGATGTTGCCCATATAGGTCAGCGGATCGTCCACCATATTTTCGGTGTTGGGATCAGCCTGCAGCATGCGTATCAGATCGAAGGCCTCTTTACCGTCATCTTTACGTTCGTGCCACAGTTCGGTGAAACGCTGCAAACACACTGTCATGTGCTCAATAATGACCTCGCGGGTCGACCCTTCACCGGCGGTAATTCTCACGTCGGAGGTAAACATGTCTGACCATTCCGTGAGGCTGTTTCGCTCCTCCCACGGGTAATCAAACAAGGTCGCCAGCATTTTTGTAGTGAGGTCGCGGCTGACGAGCCTGACCCAGTCGAAGGGCTCATTCTCCGGGAGCGAATCCAACACTTCGATGGTGCGCTCGCGGATTAACGCCTCAAACTCCTGAAGATTGCGGGGCGCCACCACGTGATGCACTGCCCGGCGCTGATCATCATGCTCAGGCGGGTCCATCGCAATGAACATCTTCAAAATCATATCGGGCTCGGGATCGATGATCGCGATCGACGGCTCCGAGGAGAAGGTCTCAGTATCGCGCTCGATCGCGACGATGTCCTCGTAACGGGTAACCGACCAGAAAGGGCCAGCGGGACTCTCAGATTGGTAGTGGACCGGGCATTCCTCTCGGAGTCGAGCAAAGAGCTCGTGCCAATAGTCATACTGGAACATGCGCGGATCGGAGACGTCCAGCTCCTCGATCGGCATGCCGCGATAATCCGGCACTGAAGCCCCCATTGGCATGTTCATATAATCAACCTTTTCATGGACTTACTGACAAATACTCAAGCAGTCTATACTACATCTGAAACTCAGGCAGCTTCACCGTGATATCCGCCATACCCTCTGACACCACGATCTGGCAGGCCAAACGAGAGTTATCTGCCCGATCAGGCCTCAGCCCCAGCATCGCGGTTTCTTGTGAGTCAGGCGCAGGGATATCACCGGAGACCTCGACAAAACAGTGGCAGGTGCCGCAGATGGCCCCTCCCCCGCAGTCAGCATCGATCCCCGGCACATCGTGCTTGAGCGCCGTCTCCATCAGAGACAGACCCGCGTCACCATCGACCATTCGCTCTGAGCCATCATGCTGAATAAACGTGATTACCGTCATGAACTGCCATTTCCTTATTGGTTAACCGTTGCCAAGCGCCAGTGCGCCCACCTCATCTCGCTTTGGGGAGGCTATCACCGCCCATACTAACTCGCTACTGCCTGCTCGGCTTCGAATGCCTCATGGAAAGCCGCCAACATACTCTGCTCATGACTTTGCGCCTCTGAAGTATCCAGGGGACGCTCTAACTTGGCCCAGTCGATGTCGCCGTCATCAGCCATCGATTCGTACTCAAGAATACCCAATTCCTCAAATCGCGGGCGCACTTTATCAGTGAGCAGGCCAATTCTCTTCAGGTTGGGCACCACTCTCTGGAACAGCAGGTTTCGGAAAGTCGACATGACAAACCCATCCAGCACTTTGCGACGACTCTCCTCTACATCCCAGCCGAACCGACGAAAAACATCTGTGGCAACCAGACGCTCTCGACTGATCGCACAAGCCTCGAACGCAAACAGCGCCCGCTCCTCGCGCTCTTCGTCAGTCAGCGTGTGCACGTACTCCTCTAGATAATTGACCCCGAACGTCACGTGACGCGCCTCGTCGCGCGTCACGAGATACACAATGTCCTTTAGCACCGGATCGGGTGTGGTTTCGCGTGTCGTGTTAAACGCGGATAAAGCCAGCCCCTCGATCACAATCTGCATGCCGATGAACTTCAGATCCCATCGTGGATCCGTCAGGATTTTGTCAATGATGCTGTTCAGGTGGGTATTGATCGGATACATCAATCCAATGCGTTTCTGGATATATTGATTGAAGACCTCTACGTGCCGGGCCTCGTCAAATGTCTGGGATGCTGCGTAAAGCTTCGCATTGAATGTTGGCGCGCAGGAACAGAGCTGACTCGCAACCAACAGCGCCCCCTGCTCACCGTGCAGGAACTGCGATAAAGACCAAGCGTTCATATGCAGCCAGAACTCGTCGCGCTCTTTGTCCGAAAGCGCAAGATACGGT
>JACETJ010000032.1 GCA_013911345.1 Congregibacter sp. | reverse complement strand
GGCGAGCCAAAAGGTGTAAAAGTGATCTCCAGCGGCCTGATGCGGTTCCCCTGACACCTCGAAAATGGCATCATTCGCCCCCTCACTGGGGCGTTTAACCTTGAAACTAATCTTTTTAAACCGTCACGCGGCGTCGCGCACTCTCGAGCTGGGGAAGTGGTCCTTGGCCTTGGTGTCTGCCCTGTTTATGGGCTTGCCGCTGGGTCTGGTGACCGTCAGTTACCAGCTTGGCGTTGGCGAGGGCGTGACCTCGGAGCAGGCGGCTCGAGTCTCGCTCGAAGAACAGCGCGCGATTGATCGGGCGGAGGCGCTGGCGCAGATGAGCGTCGAGGCCCAGTCGCGTCTCACGGCGATGACACGACGCCTAGCGGGCCTGCAGGCACACGTGACACGCTTGGACGCGCTGGGTACCCATCTCACCGATTTGGCTGGCTTGGAAGAGTCGGAATTTGATTTTTCCGGCCCGCCGGCGGTTGGTGGTCCTTCACGGCCGCTGTCTGTTGCTTCCGCGCTTACCGTTGCGGAGGTCGATACGCAATTTTCGGCACTCGATGCGCTCTTCGCAAGACGGGAGGCGCAGTTTGACGTGCTGGCGGGTTTGCTTTCCAACGAGCAACTGCGGGTAGAGGCAACGCCTGCCGGGAGACCCATCCGCTCTGGCTGGCAGTCTTCTCCCTATGGCCATCGCATTGACCCCATCTCCGGCGCGCGCGCCTGGCATGACGGCGTTGATTTCGCTGGCCGGGAAGGCTCAGATATTCTCGCGGTTGCCAGTGGGGTCGTTAGTTGGAGCGGCCAGAAATCGGGTTACGGCACTATGGTCGAGGTTTCACACGGGGATGGACTGGTCACCCGCTACGCCCATAACCAAGAGAATCTTGTCGACGTAGGAGACCTGGTCAGACGCGGCGATGTGATTGCATTCATGGGGAGTTCAGGCCGCTCCACGGGCCCGCACGTCCATTTTGAAGTCTTCAAGCACGGCCGAGCAGTCGATCCCGCTACCTACGTTCGCCGCACGCATCGCTGACAAGTGAGTCCCGGCGGTTAACGCCGTCATCCATCCGGATTCCCTTGTAACTCAACAGTGAGCTTTCCATGCTGATTTCTACCGTGAAAAAGATTTTTGGCACCCGTAATGACCGGGAGCTGAAGCGAATGGGCAAAGTCGTTGCTCGAATCAACGCGCTTGAGGAGGCAATGCAGGCGCTTGATGATGCCGCATTGCGCGCTAAAACTGACGAATTTCGGTCGCGGCTTGCTGACGGAGAGTCGCTTGATCAGCTACTTCCCGAGGCATTTGCGGTTGTGCGTGAGGCGGGTGTGCGCGCATTGGGCATGCGGCATTTCGATGTGCAGCTGATCGGCGGTATGGCTCTGCATGACGGGAAGATCGCCGAAATGCGAACCGGTGAGGGCAAAACACTGGTTGCTACTCTCCCCGCTTATCTCAACGCATTACCGGACCACAGCGTGCATCTTGTCACCGTGAACGACTATCTCGCTCGCCGCGACGCGAGCTGGATGGGCCCTCTGTATGAATTTCTGGGCCTCGCCGTCGGTGTCGTGCGGTCAGGCCAGAGCGCCGATGAAAAAAAGGCGGCCTATGGCTCTGACGTCGTTTACGGCACTAACAATGAGTTCGGCTTTGATTATCTGCGAGACAATATGGCATTCAGCCAGGCGGATAAGGGTCAGGGCAAACTGGCCTTTGCTATCGTCGACGAGGTGGACTCCATTCTGATTGACGAGGCCCGCACCCCGCTGATTATTTCGGGCGCCGCAGATGACAGTTCCGAACTTTATAAGACCATCAACCGACTTATTCCCAAGCTGACGCAGGAGATTGAGGAGCAGGAGGGCGATTTCACGGTTGATGAGAAGCAGCGCAGCATTGAGCTCACCGAGAGTGGTCACGAGAAAGTGGAAGGCATGCTGATGGAGTCCGGATTGCTCCAGAGCGACGACTCACTTTACGCCGCCACCAATCTCGGTTTGCTACACCACGTTCATTCCGGTCTCAGGGCTCACGTGCTCTTTCAGCGTGATGTCGAGTACATCGTACAAGAGGGTCAGGTGGTGCTGATCGACGAGCACACCGGTCGCACGATGCCGGGCCGGCGACTGTCCGAGGGCTTGCATCAGGCGATAGAAGCCAAGGAAGGGGTCAAGATCCAGAATGAAAGTCAGACTCTGGCTTCAACCACATTCCAGAATTTTTTCCGTATCTACGACAAATTGGCGGGCATGACGGGTACCGCCGACACAGAGGCATTTGAATTCCGACAGATATACGGTCTGGATTGCGTGGTGATCCCAACCAACGTGCCCATGTGTCGTGATGACATGAATGATCTCGTGTATTTGACCCGTGAAGAGAAATTTGAGGCCATCATAGAAGACGTGCGATCGTGCATTGATAGTGGTGCTCCCGTACTGGTGGGCACTGCGTCGGTCGAGACGTCTGAGGAGCTCTCGGAGGCGTTTAAGAAGGAGAATATCGACCACAAAGTACTGAATGCTAAGTACCACGAACAGGAAGCCGAGATTATTGCGCAGGCAGGTAGGCCTGGCGTGGTGACGATTGCTACGAATATGGCCGGTCGCGGCACGGATATCGTTCTGGGCGGCAATCTTGAGGCGGAGCTCACTGCACAGGGTGAGCCCTTGGATGATGCCACTCGTGAGAAACTCACCGCTGATTGGCAGACCCGTCACGATGCGGTTATCGAGGCGGGTGGCCTACACATTTTGGGCACCGAGCGCCATGAGTCTCGACGGATAGACAACCAGTTGCGTGGCCGCTCAGGGCGTCAGGGCGACCCGGGCGTCTCTCGCTTCTATCTCTCACTGGAAGACAATCTGATGCGGATATTCGCTTCAGAGCGGGTCAAGAGCTTTATGCAGGCGTTGGGTATGGAGCGCGGTGAGGCGATTGAACACCGTATGGTGACCAACGCGATTGAAAAGGCCCAGCGGAAGGTTGAGGGCCGCAATTTCGATATTCGTAAGCAGCTGCTGGAATACGACGATGTGGCCAATGATCAGCGGCAAATTATCTATCGGCAGCGGGATGAACTGCTCTCGGATGACGATATTGCCGAGACGATTACCGCTATCCGCGAAGACGTGGTGAATGACGCCATTGATGGCTTTATCCCGCCCATGAGTGTGGAGGAGCAGTGGGACATCCCGGGGCTGGAGAAACAGCTTGAGGCTGAGTTTGGTCTCAACCTCGCGATCGCGCAGTGGCTCGACGCGGACAACTCGCTACATGAGGAAACACTGCGACAGCGGATCGTTGGAGAGGTGCAATCGTCATATGATGAAAAAGCCTCAGGTATTGGCCCGGGAATGCGACAACTTGAGAAGCAGATCATGCTCCAGGTTTTGGATACCCTGTGGAAAGAGCACCTACAGGTGATGGATCAGCTACGGCAGGGCATCCATCTGCGGGCCTACGCCAACAAGAACCCCAAGCAGGAATATAAGCGCGAGTCTTTTGCGCTGTTTGAGAGTCTGTTGCAGCGACTGAAGTTCGAGGTCGTGCGATTTCTCAGTAATGTGCAAGTACAACGCACGGATGAGGCCGCGGCGATGGAGCAGCAGCGCAGAGAGGCGGCTGCCAAGCAGAAGATGGCGTTTGAGCATGCCGAGGCCGGATCAGCGGTGTCAGAAACCGCGGATACGCCTCCACCCGCCGCACCACAGCCGGTTACGCGAGCTCAACCCAAGGTTGGGCGAAATGACCCCTGCCCCTGCGGCAGCGGCAAAAAGTACAAGCAATGTCACGGCGCACTGACTTAACGCAGCGGCTGGGTGCTGCTTTATGGCGTCACCGGGAGTGCCTAAGGTGACTCATACAATAGCGGGAGTCCGCCTGGGTATCGCTCAGGCGGGTATCAAGCGAGGTGATCATGATGATCTCGTTGTGGTGGAGCTGGCACCCGGCACGCACACGGCAGCCGTGTTTACCCAGAATGCGTTTCGTGCAGCGCCGGTAGTGATCGCGGAGGCGCACCTCACTGCAGCCCAGTGCCAGCCTCGACATCTCATTATCAACACGGGGAATGCCAACGCCGGAACGGGTGATGAGGGTGTGACGGCGGCAAATGTATGCTGTGCGGAAGTCGCCAGATTGACGCAGACTAGCGTTGAGACGGTGATGCCATTTTCAACCGGTGTGATTGGTGAGTCGCTGCCGTCAGACTTGCTCGTGAATGCGATGCCGTCGGCACTCTCTGGTCTTGCCGAGGATCAGTGGGAGCGGGCCGCGGCGGCGATCCTCACAACGGATACGCGAGTAAAACTGCGCAGTGTCGAGATTAGCCTCGACGGCCAGTGCTGCCGAATCACCGGCATCGCAAAGGGCGCCGGTATGATCTGCCCTAATCTGGCCACCATGCTGGCGTTTGTGGCCACAGACGCGGTTATAGATGCAGAGCTGCTCGATTCATTATTGAGGTCTGCCGCATCGGCAAGCTTCAACCGTATTACCGTTGATGGCGATACCTCTACCAATGACGCGGTCACGCTCTCGGCAACGGGTCGAAGTGGTGTTGAAGTCACAGCCGGTTCGGAGCGAGCCGAGCGTTTTGCGCAGGCCCTGACGGCACTGATGATTGAGCTGGCGCAGGACATTGTGCGTGACGGTGAGGGCGCGAGTAAATTTGTCGAGATTCGTGTGACTGGTGGTGAGTCCGAAGGCGCTTGCGATCAGGTGGCGCGCACCGTCGCCCATTCCCCTCTGGTAAAAACCGCCTTGTTTGCCTCGGATCCCAACTGGGGTCGCATTCTGGCGGCGATCGGTCGCGCCGGACTCAAAGATCTCGATACCGATGCGGTATCTATCCACCTCAACGGCGTCCTGATCGCCGAGCATGGCGCACGCGCTGCGTCCTATACCGAGGAAAAAGGTCAGGAGGCGATGGCGTCAGGGGATCTCCTGATCGAGATTGCGCTCGATCGAGGCGACGCGACGACAGTGATCTGGACCACCGATCTCTCCTACGACTACGTCCGCATCAACGCCGAATACCGCACCTGATATGGCACTCGTCACCGTCGCGGTCGGCATCCTGATCGACGACGCGGGTCGGGTGCTGGTCACTCGCCGCGCACCGGAGGCACATCAGGGCGGTCTGTGGGAGTTTCCCGGCGGTAAGGTCGAAGCGGACGAAACTCTGCTAGAAGCACTGGCTCGGGAACTCAGGGAGGAGTTGGGTGTGCTGGTTGAGGCCACTGAGGCGCTCATGATGCTCGAGCACGATTACGGCGATAAACAGGTGAGGTTGGACGTCTACCGCGTCACCCGCTGGTCGGGAGAGCCGCGGGGCCTTGAGGGTCAGCCGCTGGCGTGGCAGCGCCCCGAGCAACTTCGGGACTGGGCGTTTCCCGCTGCGAACCGGCCGATCTTGGAGCGATTGCTCGCCGATTAGTGCGCTGCTGCGCGCGCCAATAACGTCTCGTGCAACACCGCCGCCCGTTGATGTAAGGCATCTAGCGACGTGCTGTTATCGATCACGATGTCCGAGCGTGCAATTCGCGTTTCCCGAGCCAGTTGCGCTGCCATGATCTGCTCAACCAGCTGCCGGTCATTTTGGTCCCGAGCCATCGTGCGCTCGATTTGCAGTGCTTCTGGCACGTCGACGACCACACTGACATCTACCATCTCCGACTGACCACTCTCCAGCAACAGCGGAGAGCTCAGTACGACATAGGGTGAGGTGGCCTCACTCATCTGTCGGGCCAGTTCGTCACGAATACGGGGATGGGTAATGGCTTCCAGCGCTTTTCGCTGATTTTCATCAGCGAAGACCCGTTGCCGGAGCGCAGCGCGATCGAGTTGCCCGTCCGGTAACAGACATTCCTTACCGAACGTCTCGACAATTTCTGACAGCGCCGGCTGGCCCGGTTCGACCACAATGCGCGCGGCAAGATCCGCATCGACGATGACTATGCCCTGGGTGGCGAGCCAGTCGGTCAGAGCGGTTTTGCCGCTGCCGATGCCACCGGTGATGCCTACGCGCAACATATCAGGGGCTCACGAGCTGTAGGTATTCGGTGATCAGCGTGTCGCCAAAAAAGAGCGTCAGCAGACCGGCCCCGGCTAGGTAAGGGCCGAATGGCATGGGGGTGTCGCGACCCTGACGCCGTGCAATCAGGATGGCAATGCCCAGCGCTGCGCCAACAAACGAAGACAACAGAATCATCAGCGGCACAGCCTGCCAGCCAAACCAGGCACCCAGCGCGCCGAGCAGCTTGAAGTCGCCGTAGCCCATGCCCTCTTTTCCCGTGACAAGCTTGAACAGCCAGTAAACGCCCCACAGCGATCCATAACCCAGCATGGCGCCCATGACGGCTGATGAGAGCGGGGTCCACACAGCGAAAATGTTGACTCCCAAGCCGAGCCACAATAGTGGCAGGGTCATGCTGTCAGGCAGCAACTGGGTGTCAATATCGATGCCGGTCAGCGCAATCAGCACCCAGATCAAAACTAGCGCACTGATGGCCTCGGGACCAAAACCAAAATGCCAGGCCGCCAAGCCCGACAGCAATCCGGTGATCAGCTCGACAAAGGGGTATCGCGCCGAGATGCGCATACCGCACTGCGCGCATTGCCCCCGCAATAAAAGCCAGCTGATGACCGGTATGTTTTGCCAGGGCTTGATGGGGGTGCCACAACCCGGGCACTGGGAGCCTGGGTAAGACAGTGTGAGCGATGGCTCATCGGACAGCGGTTGGTCGAGTAGCTCACAGCACTCCCGGTGCCAGCTCTGCTCCATTATTTTTGGCAACCGCAGGATCACCACGTTGAGAAAGCTGCCCACAATCAGCCCCAACGCCGTGCAGGTCAGGGTGAAGAAGACCGGGTCATGAAAGGCTGCGAGCATGCTAGATCGAATCGCGCGACAAGGTCAGATGACCGAGCCGAGCATAAAGATGGGCATGTACATGGCGATCATGAGTCCGCCAACCAGAACGCCGAGCACCGACATGATCATCGGCTCCATCAGCGAGCTCAGGCTGTCTACCGCGTTGTCCACCGCGGCCTCATAGTGATCAGCGACTTTGCCCAGCATGTCATCGAGTGACCCCGACTCTTCACCGATTGCAGTCATCTGCAGCAGCATGGTCGGGAACAGGCCCGTGGCGCGGATTGAAATCGCAAGCGCAGTGCCTGTGGTGACGTCGTCGCGAATGCGATAAATGGCCCGCGCAAAGATCGCATTACCGGCTGCGCCAGCCGTTGACTCCAGCGCTTCGACCAGTGGCACCCCCGCTGCAAAGGTTGTAGATAGCGTTCTGGAAAAACGTGCGATGACCGCATCGTGCACCACGCCGCCGATAATTGGCAGCTTCAGCGCGACGGAGTCGATCCAGTCGGCGAAGCGTTTTGATCGACGTTTTGCCTGAGAAAAAGCATAGCCAGCCGCAAAAAATGCCAGTAACAGAATAAACCACCAGCTCTGTACCCACTCCGAAATGCGCAGTACGAAGAGTGTGAACCCGGGGAGGTCAGAGCCAAAACCCTGGAAGGTTTCCGCGAACTGCGGCACGACTTTGACTAGCAAAATACCGGTCACCACGATCGCGACTACAACGACCGCGATCGGATACGTCAGTGCCTTTTTTATCTTGGCTTTTAGCGCTTCGGTTTTCTCTTTGTAGGTGGCGACACGATCGAGCATCACTTCCAGCGTGCCCGAGTTCTCGCCCGAAGCGACCAGAGAGCAGAATAGTTCATCAAAGTGCGCGGGATGCTTCTCAAGCGCGCCGGCGAGCCCTGTACCGGACGAGACATCTGTGCGTACCGTCATAATCAGTTCGCGCATTTTTTCGTGGTCGGTGCCCTCGGCCACAATGTCGAAAGCTTGAACTAGTGGTACGCCCGCTTTCATCATGGTCGCTAGTTGCCGGGTGAAAATGGCGATGTCGGCGGCTTTGATTTTCTTGGCGCCAAAAGTAATCAGCGGCTTGGATTTTTTCTTTACTGACTTGGCGACCACACCCTGCTTGCGCAGATGGACGCGGGCAATCGCCGCCGATGTGGCCAGTACTTCCCCTTTAGATTTTCGCCCGTTGCGGTCCGTGCCACTCCAGACGAATACCGTATTCTCTGCTGCCATTTCTTCCTTGACCTGACGTTAGATGACGGATGGATCAGTCAGTAGTGACGCGGCTGACTTCCTCGAGACTAATCAGGCCCTGCGCGCACTTCCTGAGTGCCGACTGCCTGAGGTCGTTGAAGCCCGCTTCACGGGCAACCCGGTCCAATTCCATTGAGTTTGCGCCATCCATAATGGCTGAGGCAATGGGTTTGGTGATCTTCACAACTTCGTAGATGCCCACTCGCCCTTTGTAGCCGTCTTTGCATTGCGCGCAGCCCACTGGCCGCTTGATTTCGGCACTGCTTAGCTTATCAGGTGTGAATCCGAGTTCGAGCAGCGCTTCCTGCGGCACGCTGGTCTCCAGTTCAGCGCAGTGCCCGCAAAGCCTGCGAGCCAGTCGCTGGGCGATGATCAACGTGACCGAAGCCGCGATATTGAAGGCCGGAACTCCCATATTCAGTAATCGCGTTACGGTCTCGGCAGCGCTATTGGTATGCACTGTGGATAGTACTAGGTGACCCGTCTGGGCCGCCTTGATCCCAATTTCGGCGGTTTCCAGATCCCGGATCTCCCCTACCATGATCACGTCGGGGTCTTGTCGCAGGAAGGATCGCAGCGCCTCGGCAAAGTTGAGCCCGACCTTGGGATTTACCAGTACCTGATTGATACCCGCCATATTGATTTCCACCGGGTCTTCAGCCGTGGAGATGTTGCGCTCAGGTTCGTTCAAGATCCCAAGGCCGGTATAAAGCGACACGGTCTTACCAGAACCTGTGGGCCCAGTGACGAGAATCATGCCCTGCGGCTTATCGAGGGCCTCCATATACAGCTTCTTTTGATCCTCTTCATAACCCAACGCGTCGATCCCCATTTGTGCTGAGGCCGGGTCCAGAATACGCAGCACAATTTTCTCACCGTACATGGTGGGAAGAGTATTCACACGAAAGTCGATGGCGCGTTTTTTGGAGAGCTTCATTTGGATGCGGCCATCCTGAGGGACGCGGCGCTCCGAGATATCCATTTGTGACATGACCTTTAAGCGTGCGGCCAGTCGCGGCGCTAGATTGCGCGGCGGCTTTACCACTTCTCGCAGAATGCCGTCGGTGCGAAAGCGCACTCGATAATCTTTTTCGTAGGGCTCAAAGTGAATGTCCGAGGCCCCTTGCTTGATGGCATCTAGCAACACCTTATTCACAAACCGCACGATCGGCGTGTCGTCCGCCGCATCGCGAACGTCGTCGTCTTCCTCTACGGAGCCGTCGCCAATCTCCAGATCGTATTCACCGTCAGCCCCGAGCGAGGCCATATCGTTATCGAAACCGCCGCTTTGCTCAGCGAGATTAGAAATCAGTTTGCTCAGCGCCTGATCTTCCACTAGCACAGCATCGGTATTGATACCGGCGGCAAATTTAAATTCGTCGAGCGCCCCTAGGTTCATGGGGTCCGATACCGCGACAAACAAACGGTTCCCGCGGCCGAAGAGAGGAACGGCATGGTGCTTGATCATTAGCTCCACGTCGATCTGCTGTTCCGGGAGCATCTCGCGGTTCATCGCATCCAGATCAAACACCGGCACACCAAATTCTGCTGAGGCCATCTCAGCCAGCTCGCGGCTGTCTACATCGAGTGTGTCTATGAGGTAGCGAATCAGGGAGACGCGCATGGTTTTGGCGTCTTTTTCAGCTTCTCGGGCCTGATCAGCCGTTAATACACCCTCGCCGATCAAGCGACCCGCAAGGCCTTTGATGGTGGATTCGATTTCTTTTGAGAAGGGTGAGTTCATGCGTTGCTCATCGCTTCGTTTAAACTTAGATTAACGCTTTTCCGGAGTGACTTTTAGTCATCTAGTGAATCTTTACAGGCAGTCGGGTTGCCGGGGTAATAGGTAGAGGGATGATTGTGAACAGAATAAAAAAGGTGGGCATCGCCCACCTTTACCGGGCCTAGACGGTTTAGTTGCCGACCCACCCCTTGGTTAAGCATGCGCCTGAGTACGTCCATTCAAGGCTGGGGCTGCCACTAGTAACCGTTGCGACGGCGGGTGCAAGTACGCAAGTGTCCGCAGCGAGGATGCCTTTGTATGCGTTGGGAGTTGCAGTGATAGTGCCGTTTGCGGCAACGGAAACAGCATTCAAAGCCCCATCAGTTTTTCCGACCAGATTTGCGGGCACGCCATTGCTGCCACCCGCACAAGCCGCTAATGCGCCTGTGAATTGATAGCATTCTGTTACGCCGGCTTTGTATGGGGACATGCCAGTCGTCACCTCTGAGTAGGCGGACTTCTTGATGTAGTCCTGATACGCCGGCAGGGCGATTGCTGCCAAAATACCGATGATGGCGATGACGATCATCAGTTCGATCAGGGTAAAGCCCTTCTGGTTTTGCTTTTTCATGTTTCTCTCCTTTGAAACCATGTTGTTGCCTTGGGTTAGCGGTGCGCTAGCCCGTGCTGGCAACACCTGCCCCGTATCATGCAAAGGGCGTGCCAAATTTCGCATTTTGCGTTAAATCGCTAATTGCGAGGGATTTTCAGGCTGTTTCATCAGGAGAGCAAGCGCAAAATATGACAAAAATTGTCATTATCGTGTAATTTTGGTGTGGAGTGGGGCCCATTCTCGTCATGTGGCCCCAGTGTTAGCGAAACGCGGAGCTTAAGCTTCCGCTTTGAAGGCGAGGCGCCGCGCGTGGAGCACTGGCTCGGTGTAGCCACTGGGCTGAGCCGTGCCGGCAAAGACCAGTTCGCAGGCTGCCTGAAAGGCCTGGCTGGACTCCCGATTGGGCGCCATAGGCCGGTAATCCGGGTCCGCTTGGTTCTGCTCATCCACCACGGCGGCCATGCGAGCGAGGGTTTCTCGCACCTGCTCTTCGGAGATCACGCCATGGTGAAGCCAATTGGCGATGTGCTGGCTCGAGATGCGCAGCGTGGCGCGGTCTTCCATCAGTCCCACGTTGTGGATGTCGGGCACTTT
>JACETJ010000031.1 GCA_013911345.1 Congregibacter sp. | reverse complement strand
CCCCAACATTGTGAACCTGGATATCACTAGCCCCGACCTCAACAGCCCCAGCATGACCCGCTCCTATTCCGCCTCAGCGGGCTCCATGACGCTGTATCTTGAGTTGATCGATGCGGAGACCTCTGAGGTCTTGGTGCGCGCCTATGACAGCAAAGCAGACCCGGAAACCTTCGTGAACTATGCCAACCGGATTACCAATCGGCAGGCCGCTGACCGCATGCTGAAGGACTGGGCAACGCGGTTGCGCGCGGCGATGGACCAGACCCTGCGAGCTTCTTCTGACGACATGTAAGCAAGGTCACGGGTGGTGAACCGAATCATTAAAGTCGCGATCATCCTCGTTGCGGTGGGGCTGATCGCGCTGGTACTGCTACCTCGATGGGCACCGGTACAGGCCGTCAGCTGGACCCCACCCCCCAACGCCGGACTGACCGGCGCCTTTGCTCCCAATCAGGCACTCTCTGCGCTCACTGAGATCCCGGTCGGCTTTGCACCCGAGCATGTAGCCTGCGACAACAACGGCACGCTCTTCACAAGTCTCGATGGCGGCGCCGTGCTCAAGAGTAATGGAGCTGGCGGATGGACCGCCCTTGGGAATACGAACGGGCGCCCGCTGGGATTGAGAGCAGACCAGCAAGGCGGGATCTGGATTGCAGACTCCATGGCCGGATTACTGCATATGGATCGCACCGGGCAGATCTCTGTGCTGGCCACGGACCACGCGGGCCAGCCGCTGCGGTTCGTCGACGATCTCGATGTCGATGAGCAGGGTGGCATCTGGTTCTCAGACGCCAGCGAGCGATTTGATTACATGCAGGTGGCGTTGGACTTCTTCGAGGGCAGCCGCACTGGCAGACTGTTGCGGTACGACCCTGAAACAGGACAGACCGAGGTCATGATGGATGGCCTGTTTTTCGCCAATGGCGTCACGCTGGGCCCTAACGAAGACTATGTGCTGGTTAACGAGACTGGCATGGGCCGTGTCCACCGTCTGTGGCTGAAGGGCGACAAAGCGGGACAGCGCGATATCTTTGTCGACGAGCTCCCGGGTACGCCAGACAACATTCGCTTTGATGGCGTGGACACCTTCTGGATCGCGATGCCGTCGCTTCGCGCCAGTCTCGACTCGCTGGCTAGCCTCCCGCGCCTACGCGCGGTGCTCTCGTATTTGCCGATTGCCGCGTTGGAGGCCGCAGCGCAACCCGCCAGCTTCGTCATTGGCGTCAATCTCGACGGCGAGGTGGTGCATAACCTGCAGGATCAAGACAACCCTTTTCACTACATCACTGGCGCCACGCCCTGCGGTGATGCGCTGTATCTGGGCAGCCTGCGAACCGAAGCGATTGGCGTTTTATCGCTGCCCTGACGTGAGAGTGACATGACCACAGAAAACTCGGCACAGATTGAATTCTGGAATGGCGAAACCGGGCAAAACTGGGTCACCCAAGATGCGTTGATGGAAGACATGCTTCAGCCGCTCGGTGAGGCGGTAATGAGCGTCCTGGCGCCCATCGCAGGTGAGCGCGCACTCGATATTGGTTGCGGATGCGGTCACACCTCTGTGGCTCTTGCCACGCGGGTTGGCCCCGAGGGCGCCGTGACGGGCGTGGATGTCTCCGCACCCATGCTCAAAGTCGCCAAGACGCTTGCCGACACCGCCGGCGATGATGCAGCGCCCACGCTGTTTCTTGAGGCCGATGCACAGACTCATACTTTCCACGCACCGCATTATGATGTGGTGTTCTCGCGCTTCGGGGTCATGTTTTTTGAGGACCCCGTAGCTGCCTTTACCAATATTCGTAGCGCCATGAGTCCAGCAGGCCGGCTCGCCTTTTGCTGCTGGCAACCCCGCGCGGTGAACCCCTTTATGACCGTGCCGGCGATGGCAGCACTTGAGCTGTTACCAGCACCGCCCCAGCCACCCCCGAGAACACCCGGACCATTTGCCTTCGAAGAGGCCGATTATGTTGACGCCATTCTGCAAGAGGCGGGTTACCGCGATATCTGCATCTCACCTCTCAGCCAGTTGCTGGAGTTCGGGCGTGGTCTGGCGCTGACCGAAATCGTAGAACGCCTAGTGCAAATCGGGCCGATTGCACAAATGATCCGCGATGCCCCTGCCGACCTGCAGCAACCGGTGCGGGATCGCGTGTCGGCTGCGATAGCACCGTTCTATGACAGCAGGACGGGATTGGCGCTCGAGGGGCAATTCTGGACAGTCTCTGCCAAACGCTGAGCCCAGTACCGAGATTCCCATTCCACAGCTCTACCTGACGACACATATGGCATAATCCGTGCCAATTGAGCTGCGGCTCCCTCAGCATTTCTGAAACAGGACAACCCTATGGATACTCAATCCCTCTTCTCACTGGCCGGCCGCACCGCATTGGTCACCGGCGGCTCGCGCGGCATCGGCAAAATGATTGCCAGTGGCTTCATCGCTCAGGGTGCCAAGGTCTATATCTCCAGCCGTAAAGCAGACATCTGCGAGGCCGTCGCCGAAGAATTGGGGCCTAACTGTATCGCCGTACCACAAGACATCTCGACCGTGGACGGTTGCAAGGCACTGGCCGCCACAATGGCTGAGCATGAATCGGGCGTGGATATTCTGGTGAACAACGCGGGCGCTGCCTGGGGCGAATCCTTTGAGACCTTCCCCGAGGCGGGCTGGGACAAGGTCATGGACCTTAACGTGAAGTCGATCTTTTTCCTGACCCAGGCGATGCATGGTTTGCTTAAAGCCGGCGCATCGGATGAGCAGCCTGCTAAGGTCATCAATATCGCCTCCATCGACGGGCTTCGGCTTAACCCCTGGGAAACCTACAGCTATCAAGCTTCCAAAGCAGCGGTGATCAATCTGACCAAGCGGCTTGCTGCGCGGCTGGTGAAAGACGGTATTTTAGTTACCGGCATTGCGCCCGGCGCCTTCGCCTCGGAGATGAACAAGGCGGCACGGGATCTTGGCGATATCGTGGGTCAGCATGTTCCCGCAGGCCGCATTGGCAACGATGAAGACATG
Source organism: Congregibacter sp. (assembly GCA_013911345.1). Next base: position 8,516 of record JACETJ010000031.1, on the reverse strand, counting down.
GCGGGCGTGGCCATCTATCTAGCGGCGCGCTCAGGCAACTATGTGGTGGGTGAAACTATTGCAGTGGATGGTGGCGTCGTGCACGCCTTCCTGACTGAAAGCTGGGAGGTCGACCCGGCTGGTGGTCACTGACCTGCCACAAAAAAAGCGAGCCTCGAGCTCGCTTTTTTATTGCTTCTTTTTCCCCCTGCGGTCGGGCCAGGCTCTGGGCAGTTACTCAGCGCGCTCGTAGAGGCTTTCCATCAACTGATCAATGGTGAAAGTGGCCGGGCGCTGCCGGGGCGGGTACACCTTCAAGGTCTCCAAAAAGCCCGTTAGCTCAACCCGGGCCATGGTCAAACGAGGCAGTGCAGTGCGCACCCACCAATCGTTGTAGGTATTCGAGTGCTCGTCTGCTCGCTCGAAAGGGTCGCGGCGCAAATGGAAAACCTTGGGAATACGCAATGTATCGAACTGCTCCCGCCAGACATCAAATTCTTTGGCGCGCTGTTCGGCGAATACCACCTTCCAGTCCCCTACCCGCATGGCGGTCAATAACCCGTCGTCGCTCCAATAATAAAAAGTGTTTCGAGGTCCGCGGTCCGCATCACCGGTAAGGTAAGGCAGAAAATCATAGCCATCCAAATGATTGTGGTAGTCACGGCCATTAATGTTCACACCTGCCTTTAGCTCGTCAGTCACTGTTGGGCGGCCCGCCGCTGACATCAGCGTGGGCACCCAGTCTTCGTGCGACATGATGTCGTTCAGGATCGTGCCCGCAGGGATTTTGCCCGGCCAACGAATCATGGCTGGCACCCGGAAGCCGCCTTCCCAGTTGGTGTTCTTTTCGCTTCTGAAGGGCGTGATCGCCGCATCGGGCCACGTATTGAAGTGCGGTCCGTTGTCGGTGCTGTAGAGAACAATCGTGTTGTCCGCAATGCCCAGCTCGTCGAGCTGGTCTAAAAGTCGGCCGACGAGATTGTCGTGGCCCACCATGGCATCGTTGTAAAAGCCCTGACCCGACAGCCCCTTTTCCTCTTCAGGCGTATGGGTCCAGAAATGCATCCGGGTCGAGTTGAACCAGACGAAAAACGGCTTGTCCTCCTCCGCGGCGCGCTGAATAAACTGCTGAGCGCTATCGAGGAACTCGAGATCCACCGTCTCCATGCGTTTTTTATTGAGCGGTCCAGTATCGGTCACACGCCCATCAGCAAAACTATGGACGACCCCGCGGGGGCCAAAACGCTCTCGAAACGCCGGGTTCTGGGGGTAGTCAGGATCTTCGGGCTCCTCCTCGGCATTGAGATGATAGAGGTTGCCAAAGAACTCATCGAAACCATGCTCGGTGGGCAAAAACTCATTGCGATCCCCAAGGTGGTTCTTACCAAACTGCCCGGTGGCGTAACCCTGCTCCTTCAGCAGCGTGGCCAACGTGACATCTTCAGGTCGAATACCGAGGTCCGCCCCTGGCACGCCAACCTTCGTCAGACCCGTACGGATAGGTGACTGCCCTGTAATGAAGGCCGAGCGTCCGGCAGTACAACTCTGCTGGCCGTAGTAGTCAGTGAACTTGGCGCCTTCTACAGCGATACGGTCAATGTTGGGCGTCTGGTAGCCCATCATGCCCATGTTGTTGGTAGACAGGTTCCAGAAGCCAATGTCATCACCCCAGATAACCAGGATATTTGGCCGCTCCATCGCCGTTACTGATGCGCTCACCAGGCCGATCGTGAGCGCGCTGAACTGAATAATCCAACGCAACATGCTGTCCCCTCGTCATGTTGTTGTAATGTATTTGAGGGGAGTAAGCGTACTTGAACAGGGGCCGATTGGCGATGCGGACAGCCTACTACAGGAGGCTTATAGTGCAGCCTGTTCTGGAGGGATTGTGATGGCATCAGTGGTATTCATCGGGCAGTCGGTGCGGCCTGGGAAAGTAGTGTGCGTTGGGAAAAACTACGCAGCTCACATCGAGGAAATGGCGTCGGTCCCCGCCGAAAACATGGTGGTGTTCATGAAGCCCGCGACATCGATCGGTGCTGATTTATTTGCGGCGCTGGACGAGCCTCTGCACTATGAAGGCGAGATCTGCCTCCTCATGCAGGGAGGCGAGGTGGCAGGCGTCGGCTTTGGTCTGGATCTCACCAAACGCGAAACTCAGGCAAAACTCAAAGCCTCGGGCCTGCCCTGGGAGCGCAGCAAAGCGTTCACTGGGTCAGCACTGTTCAGCGAATTTGTGACGGCACCGAAGGACCTCACACAACTCGGTGTTGAACTGATGGTCGACGATCAATTGCGACAAAAAGGCGATGTCAGCCTGATGCTCTACCCACCCGATGTGATTGTGAGAGAGCTCCGCCAGTTTCTTGTGTTGGAAGACTTCGACATCATCATGACCGGCACCCCGGCTGGAGTGGGCGCTGTTCAAGCGGGCGAGAGGTTCTGTGGCCGGGTGCTGCGCGGCGAGCAGGAGTTGGTGAGCGGAGCGTGGCTGGCGCAGTAATGTGATGTGAAGTGAAGTGAGCCAGCTGAGTTGAAGCCTGCTGACTTCGGCGCTCACAAAAAGATCCCACCTGACCCATCGCTCAAAGGCCTCACAGCCGCGTGAGCATGAATTTTCTGTTTCAGCGATTGTCACGCGCTGGGTTTTTCAGTAACGTCGAAGAAACCAGTGAGCGAGGCCCATGCAAGCGATTCTCAAGCTGGACGTGTCGGGTCAACCCAGAGGGTGGCTGACACTGAACGAGGCGATCACCGCCTACGCCCGCGGCGATGTTCTTTACGGCATCGGGGAATCCCTTCCCCCTGTTTTCGGGGGCATACAGCGCCTCACCGGCATCCGCTCTGAGATTATCCTGCAACCGATTGTCGCCCTTGAAGGCCGGGTGATGAACCACTTCACGCCGCCGCTCTGTAACCGCACGCTGTTTCGGCGTGACGATCACCGCTGTCTCTACTGTGGCGGCCAGTTCACTCGCAGCGAGCTGACCCGGGATCACGTCGTTCCTATTTCCCGCGGGGGCAGTGATAAATGGGAAAACGTCGTCGCCGCCTGCAAGCGCTGTAACTGGCTAAAAGATTGTCAGACGCCGGAAGAAGCTCACATGCCACTGCTCGCCGTGCCATTCAGACCCAACACTTACGAATGGCATTTTCTGGCCAAAGAGCGGGTCTTAGCGGATCAGATGGAGTATCTCTCCCAGCAGTTCAAGGCCGAGCGCGACTGGGCGAACTGAATTCGTCTAACCTCCTGCTTCAGCTCACAACCTGCAGCTCGGACTGCGCGGAGCGCAACTGTGATCGGCAAGACAGCCCACCTCGTACGAACATCGTTGCACACGGTTCGGGCTTCATGTTGATACATTGCAGCTTCACTATCGGGTAGGCTCGACGTGTGTTATCAGGGTCAGACCCTGTCTTGAAAAGGAACATCCATCACTGTGGCCACCGATAAGATCATTTCATTGATTGGCATGCCCGGAAGCGGCAAAAGCACGATTGGTGCGGCATTGGCTGCACGGCTGGATCTGGAGTTGGTCGATGCTGATGGCCTGATCGAAGCGCAGGAAGGCCTGTCCTTGCAGCAGATCATGGATAGCAAAGGCAATGCGGCATTCAGAGCCATAGAGGAACAGGTGTTAACCAGCATGCCCCTTTTTCCGTCCGTGATCTCTACCGGGGGCTCGGTAATCTATAGCGAGAACATCATGGCGCGACTCGGCGGCGTCTCAACCGTGGTGTATCTGCGCGCACGATTGGACACGATTGAATACCGCGTATCCCTTGCTCCTCAGCGGGGCATCGCCGCCAATGGCGAGCAGACGCTGCAGGACCTCTACGAAGAACGGGTGCCACTCTACGAGCGCTACGGGGAGATTGTGGTCGACTGCGATGATGCCACGCCAGCAGAGATTGTTGAGACGATCGTCACCCAAGTGGCCTGAAGCTCACGCTGCCTAGGCTCTTTGGGCACCGCCCAACCCCGCAAACCGGTACTTTACCCAAGGCCGCGAAGACCCTCCGACAGCGGCAATGCGCGAGGGCAGCAAAATGGTTAGGGGGAACCTGTCTTTATACATCCAAATCGATCGCCGCCCTTAGCTTAATTTGTTATTTGCGATATACCCCTTCAGACCAAAAAATTTCTTGTGACCTGCTTGGCACTGCGCTCTGATGGCGCGAACCAGCGGTCGTCGCTGGTCTTTTGTTCAGGATCATCGGGGGGTGGTTTATGGGTGAGAGAGAATCAACTGTGGTAACCGAGGAGCCGGCTGAAGAATTATTTGATCCGGCAATGGCCGAGCTAGACGACGAAGAGTTCGAGTCACTGGATTTTGCAGAAGCAGTGACCGAAAAAGCGCTTAAAGCTGCGAAGCGTCGTCGCGCTGAGGAACGTCTGGAGATGCTGAGGCTTCGTGAGGAGCTTGGAGACTATGACCTCGACTTCGGTGAGGAGCTCTAGTCAGACAACATCCGAGGATCCAGAGGCTTGATCACGGATTTCCTGCTGCCACTCGAACACATTGAGTTCGATGAAGACGAACGCAAATAGCCATAGCGCAGCGTCCCAGAAATCCAGAAAGTCTCCCTTGAAGCCCCAGTAGATGGCGGCCACCACCAGTGTGCCGTAAAGGATGATTTTCAGGCTGTTGGCCACACTGGCCATCGGCCGGGAACCCCCTCCCCACCGCGTCAGCAATCTCACCTCAATCTCGAGCAGAATAACCACCAGAATCCAGGTAGCTGAGTTGATCACATCGACCAGCGCCAGACGCTGACCCTCTAAGAGCCCGGCTGGTGAGGCGACGACACTGTCGAGCCCCGAGACAAGCCGCGTATCCGCACCAAACTGGCCACAGTTCTCGGCCGTCAGCGGCACAAAATCGTCAAGCTTGACCATGTAAGACCACCCCTCGCTGACCCGCGCACAGGCGTCTCCGATCAAAAGCTCACTCGGAAGCAAAGTGCGCCATTCACCAAAGTAGCCAAGGAAAGCCATGACGATTGCCAGCATGCACAGCATGCGCACGCCATGAATACCGTAGCGGAGGGGGCCTCGCAGACGCTCGTCGGGAATGACCGCTGTCTCAAGCTCAAAGAGCAGCAGTAGGATCACCCAGGCGAGGGTATCGAGCGTGGCAGAAAACAACTGAATGCCCATTGCCACCTCTTCGCCGGTCGCAATAGCAAATCGCGCGCTGTCGATCTCCTCAGCAAGAAACAACCAGATATTCAGAGACAGCAACGCGTAGGTGAGATATTTCACCCAACGAAAAATCTGATACCCCAGTGCCGAATTCATGATCAGTAACTGCCGCAGTGCCGCCGGTTGCGAGTGATGAACAAGATCTCAGACCTGCAACAACAGGTGCTCTCGCTCCCAGGAGCTGATCACGCGATTGAACTCCTCGAACTCATCGAGCTTCACGGCAGCGTAAGCGCGCATGAACAACTCGCCAATCATGGCCTGCAATTCAGGCGTGTTGTTCAGCTTGCGCACACCCTCTTCCAACGTTCTCGCCACACCGACGGCGTCCTCGTTGGCCGTGCCATGATGAGGCTCAGAGGGTTGAAGGTGCTGGCGCATGCCCAGAAGCCCACTGGCCAGCGTCGCTGTGATCGCCAGGTAGGGATTGGCGTCGACGCCCGGGAAGCGATTTTCAATTCGCAAATTGGCAGGATCAGAGTTTGGTACCCGGAACGCAGTGGTGCGATTATCAAAGCCCCAGCTCAAATTAATCGGCGCAGAAATATCGGGCGCAAGACGCCGATAAGAGTTCACGTTGGGTGCGTAGAAGCTGATGAGCTCCGGCGTATAGCGCTGTAGGCCACCCATAAACTCCATCATGGCCTGACTCGGCTTACCATCATCGGTAGCAAAAATATTCTTGCCCGTCTCCAGATCGATCACACTCTGATGAATGTGCATCGCCGAACCTGGCTCGCGCTGCATGGGCTTGGCCATGAACGTCGCATACATGTTGTATCGCTGAGCGGTCTCTCGAACAGTACGCTTGAAGACAAAGACCTGATCGGCCATCGCCAGCGGATCGCCATGGTTGAAGTTAATCTCCAACTGGGCGGCGCCGTTCTCATGTATCAGCGTATCGACATCCAGCTGTTGCTTGTCGGCAAAGTCGTACATGTCCTCAACGAAGTCTTCAAACTCCGCCACAGCATCAATGCTGTAGGAAAGACGAGCCACCTCGCGGCGACCTGAGCGCCCCTTGGGTGGCATCAGCTCATAATCGGGATCGGTGTTTTTGTTGACGAGATAGAACTCCACCTCGGGCGCTACCACCGGTTTGAGACCGGCTTCCTCGTACAGTCCCAACACGTAACGCAGTACGTTGCGGGTAGACAGTGGGTGTGGCTCGCCATCGGCCTTATAGCAATCGGCAATGACTTGCCCGGTCGGCTCGCGTCCCCAGGGCACCAGCCTCAGAGTGGAGGCATCGGGCCTGAGCAACATATCGGTATCGGTGGGCTCTACGAAATCCCAATGGTCGTCGGTGTACTCACCGGTGACGGTCTGCACCATGATGGATTCAGGTAGCTTGATCTCCCGGTTCGCAATGAACTGGTGCGCCGGTATAAATTTCCCGCGGGCATTGCCCGTCATGTCGGGAACGAGGCACTCCACCTCGGAGATTTTGTGCTCCTTCAGCCACGCCTCGATGGTGGCCATATCGGCAGACGGCACCTGAGAGGCGTCGCTGACGCCCTCAGGACTGTATGCACCTGCTTGATTGGATGCCGTTTTGTGGTTCGGCTCACTCATAACGCCCCGCGGGCAGCTCAACACGGGCACAGTATCGGATGGCGTCTCGATACCGGCAAGCGGCATAATGCCAACCATGAATGATCGAATCACCGGCCATACCGCAGGGAAATACCCCGATAGCTGGTATGCCGCTACAGCGCCGCTTCTGCCCGCTTTCCCACCTCTAAAAGGCGAGGAAGCCGCCGATGTGTGCGTCATCGGTGGCGGCTATACGGGGTTGTCCACGGCTTTGCACCTCAAGAAAAAGGGCTATGACGTGGTGCTGTTAGAGGCCGAGCGTGTCGGCTGGGGTGCCTCGGGTCGGAACGGCGGTCACGTCGGCACAGGCCAACGGGCGGATCAATCCAGCATCGAAAAATGGGTGGGCATGGATGCCGCCAAAGGCCTCTGGCAACTTGGGCTCGACGCCGTGCAAAAAGTCTGCGACCTGGTCGACGAGTATCAGATTGACTGCGAGCTCGGATCGGGAAACCTGCATTTGGCCGCGAAGCCCAGCCACGCTGAAGAGCTGCAGGAGGAGCTCGAGCACCTCGAATCTCAGTATGGTTACCAGCAACTTTCGTACCTTTCGCCCGATGAGGTGGCAGAGCGCACCAGCGCGCAAGGATTCTATGGCGCTTTGCTGGACGACGGATGCCGACACCTGCACCCGCTGAAATATGCCGTTGGGCTGGCGCGCGCCGCCGCCGAGGCAGGCGTCAGAATCTACGAGAACAGCCGTGCCCAGCCCGCTTCAGGCGGGCAGTCGGGTGACGTTAAAACCGAACACGGTCAGGTGAGAGCGCGACACGTGGTACTCGGGTGTAACGCCTACCTCGGCAAGCTGATGCCGCGGCTCGCGAGCAACATCATGCCCATCAATAATTTTGTGATCGCTACCGAACCCCTTCCCTCCCATCTATTGCCACGGATTAACCGAGACAACCTATCGATGTCGGATACGCTATTCGTGATTAATTATTGGAAGCTCTCCGAAGACGGCCGAATGCTCTTCGGGGGCGGGGAAAACTACTCAAGTCGCTTCCCGCGGGACATCAAATCCTTCGTGCGCCCCCACATGCTCAACATCTATCCGGAGCTTGAGGAGATCGACGTAGAGTATGGCTGGGGTGGCGCCGTAGGCATTACGATGAACCGCATGCCAGACTTTGGGCGTGTGGGTGACCACATATGGTATGCGCAGGGGTTCTCTGGCCATGGAGTCCCCACCGCCACCATGGCCGGGCATCTGCTTGCGGAAGCGATAGACGGTGACACCCACGGCTTTGAACTGATGGCGTCAGTGCCGACCCATGGCTTCCCGGGCGGCACCCTGCTGCGCTGGCCGGGGCTGGTGGCGGGGATGCTGTTTTACAGCTTGCGGGACAAGTTGGGAGGCTAGTTTGAATCCAACACCTACCCCCAAACACCAAAAATACGGCGCGCAAACGGCAGGCCAAAACATAACAAAAGTAACGCCGTGAACGGCAGTGCCGGAACAGGTGTCGGAGCCGGCAGGCGCAAGACCAAATGCAGAGTCGCCTCTTTTTGGATGTTGTAATCTGATAGGGTGCGCCCGTCCTCCAGCTGTTTGCCGGCAAAGATCAGGCGCTGCTGATCGGGCGGAATCCCCTCTTTGTCCTGTATTTTGGTTTTGACATTGTCGATCGTGTCCGAGGGCTCCACCTCGAGGGTAATGGTCTTGCCCGTGAGGGTCTTGACGAAAATCTGCATAGCCATCGCTTCAAGCGGAGCCAATAACAACAAGCTGAAC
>JACETJ010000030.1 GCA_013911345.1 Congregibacter sp. | reverse complement strand
TCACCCCTCTGAGCAGACCAAAAATACCGCCCAGTAACCGGTTGCCAATATTGAAGCCAGGCTGCCGCATTTGCTTCGACAAAAACGCCGCTATTACCCCAAACATTAAAAGCACAGCGGCGAATGTCAGCACCCAGCCCAAAAGGTAGCGGGTCGTCGGTTCATCGATCACATTCTGCCCGAGACCCGCTACCGCGTCCGCCAGCATATTCGCGAGGAGAAAAGCGCTGACCCACCCTAAAATCGACAGTGCCTCGCGAGCGAAGCCACGGACCACACCATAGATCGAGGAAACCACCCACACCAGCAGGATCAACCAATCAAATAGATTGAAATCATTTATCAACGACGCGATCTGGTCGAGAAGATCCGCCACGTTACTGCACGTATCTCAAGATTTGCGAATCAACCCGCAAAGCCCGATCAATGTCGGGTTTCATTTGCAACAGAACGGCACGCTCGGCATTGGGCCCAATTTGCACTCGAAATAGCTCATCGTCCGCTCTCACATACCGCTTCGCGAATGCTTTGAAGCCGCGCGCCCGGAGTCCCTCGACGATCTCGTCGGCCCTCAGCTCGGAGCCCACTGTCGCCACTTGCAGCACGTAGAATATCGCCATGCCCTCGTCGTCGATGAGTGACTCGTCGGGAGGGGTGGCGGCTCTCGGTTGCGGTGCCGCGAGTGATGCTCTGCTGGGGAGCGACGCCAACGTAGTCACCTGAGCACTCGTCTGGGTACTCGCGTCCGCTGCATCTTGGGCCGCTTGCGAATTATCGGGCGCGGCCGGCAAGGAGGGTGCCACCTTAGCTTCGTAGCTTTCGGGCTCAGCAATTGGCGTTTGATCGACCGTCGGTCTCTCCGACATCGCCCGTAACACAAGCGGCTCACGGATTTCAGGCGTCACAAAAATCAGAGGCCAGAAAACGACCCCGAGGGCGACCAGCACCAGCGCTCCGACAAGACGCTGTTTCAACAGCGGATTCACCTACCCCCGCTCCCTTCATCACGTTGTGCGGCAAGCAATTGAGTTGCCTCGGCTACCGAAAAAAATGAACCAAACACCACAATGCGATCCCCTGCTCGGCCGCGCGCGCACACAGAGTCCCACAGATTAGCGAAACAACCGGTCTCTCTAACCGTTTCTGTCGGACTCAACAATTCAACAAGGCAGTGAGTCTCCATGGCTCGCGGCACGTGACTCAGGTCAATCAGGTTCCACTCATCGAACACCGATTCGCAAGCCCGAATCATATCACGTATGGGCTTATCTCCCATGACGCCAAAAAGCGCGACCGTTGTGCCCGAGACAGGGCGCTCATTAAGGAATTGCACGAGTTCTGCGACCGCCTCAACGTTGTGAGCCACGTCCAATAGCACCTCGACTGACCCGAGCCGATGAAGACTTCGTCTCCCCGGCACGGCAAGATCGGATAGTTGGTCTAGCAAGCCCTGACTCAAAACGCAGAACTGACCTGCCTCGAGGGCCTGCACCGCAGCGCCAACATTTTGAGGCAGGAGGCCGTCGACGCGAGGCAGCTCATAACGGGCACCCGACGCCAGGTGCAAGGCGCCATGGGCAATATGCCAATCGTGGTTGACAATGAGGCCTACGGCACCGCGCCGCTCAAGCGAAGACAACAACGACTGAGGTGGTTCACTGTCTGCGACAATACAAGGCTTCCCGGCTCGGGCGACGCCTGCCTTCTCAACCGCAATCTGCTCCCGGTCGCTGCCCAGCCAATCCATGTGATCGAGGCCGATACTGGTTACCACACTGATATCGGCGTCTAGAATATTGACCGCATCAAGCCGACCCCCGAGACCCACCTCAAGCACCTGAATGTCAACCTTCGCTTGCCGGAATATCCACAGTGCCGCCAGCGTTGCGACTTCAAAGTAGGTCAGACTGATCGCGCCCCTCGCCTGCTCAATCGCGTCAAAGGCGGCAATCAGTTCGGAGTCAGTCGCTTCGACACCATCGAGACAAATACGCTCATTGAAACGATTCAAATGAGGAGATGTATAACGTCCGACACGCAAGCCGGATCGCTCAAGCAAGGTTGACGCCACCGCCACTACGCTACCTTTGCCATTGGTCCCGGCAACGGTCATCGTCTTCGGCGGAGAGGTGGTGAGGCCGAGCTCCCGAGCAACTGCAGCAACCCGCTCCAGACCTAAATCGATTTCAACCGGGTGCTGCAGCTCGAGGCGTTCCAGCCATCCACTCAGGGATAATGGCGCCATGTGAGGGCTAGGACTCGCCTCCGTCAGCTTCGATGACCTCGCCTTCGAGAATCGGGGCTGGCTGCCCTGGTGGTGCCATATTCGTTAACTTGGCCAATACTCGGGCGAGTGTCTCGCGCATCTCATTTCGATGAACAATCATGTCGATCGCCCCGTGCTCCAGCAAGAATTCGCTGCGCTGAAAGCCTTTCGGCAGCTTCTGCCGAATCGTCTGTTCGATGATATTAGGCCCCGCAAAGCCAGCGCGCGCGTCGGGCTCAGCAATATTGATATCGCCCAGCAATGCCAAAGACGCCGACACCCCGCCATAAATTGGATCAGTCAAAACTGAGATATAGGGCGTACCCTGCCCTTTCAAACGCTCAATCACAGCCGATGTCTTAGCCATCTGCATCAGAGAAATGAGTGCCTCCTGCATGCGAGCACCACCCGAGGCGGAGAAGCATATCAACGGGAGCCCTTCTTCCAACGCCACCGTTGCGGCGCGGGTGAATTTTTCGCCCACCGCGTACCCCATTGAGCCGCCATGAAAATCGAACTCGAACGCCAGCGTCACCACCTCTACGCCGAGGATACTGCCTCTCATCGCAATGAGGGCGTCTTTCTCACCTGTGCTCCGCTGAGCGGCGGTTAAGCGATCTCGATATTTGCGTTTATCTTTGAACTTGAGGTGATCAACGGGCTCCAAATCAGAGAACAACTCCGCCGCGCCTCGATCGAGACACAGCTCGAGTCGGCGACGCGCGCCGATTCGCATGTGATGGTCGCACTTGGGGCATACCTCAGCATTTCTCTCCAGATCAGGCTTATAGAGAATTGCGTCGCATTTCACGCATTTCTTCCATAGACCTTCGGGCACACTAGTGCGATTTGCGCTCTCGTCTTTGTTGACGCCGGACGGCAGGATCTTGTCAATCCAACTCATGGGATGCTCCAACGCGGAAACGGAAGAGTATACGAGGGTGAAGGTTTTCTATGAAGGTGAAGAGTCCACACCCGCGCGGATACTTTGTAGCAATTCTACCGCCGCACCATGGATCTGGATCTCCTCCAGATCCACGCCGGATTGCGCTTTTTGCTGCATTTCGGCGATCAATGCACTACCCACTACCACTGCATCGGCAGATGCGGCCACCGCACTAGCACTGGTCGCATCTTTAATCCCAAAGCCTACGGCGACAGGCAGGGTTGTTTTCTGGCGAATGACAGAAATATTGCGCGCAACCTCATCAGCGTCTAACTGCCCCGACCCCGTTACACCCTTGACCGCCACGTAGTAGATGAAACCCCGTGCCCGCTCAACAATGGTCTGTATTCTTGCCTCGGGGGTGGTAGGAGATATCAAAAAGATATTGTCGAGCCCCACAGACGCCAGCGCGCCATCGATGGCGTCCACCTCTTCGGGAGGTAAATCCACCGTGATGAGACCGTCCACACCCGCGTCGGCACAGGCCATAGCGAACGCATCGTAGCCAAAGCGCTCTATTGGATTGGCGTAGCCCATCATCACGATCGGCGTGGCTTCATTATCACGCCGAAACGCTGCCACCATCTCCAGAACCCGCTGCAGACTCATTCCATTGGCCAGGGCTCGCTCATGCCCCTGCTGAATAACCAGCCCCTCAGACATGGGATCGGAAAACGGCACGCCGACCTCGAGCACATCAGCCCCAGCCTCAACCAGACTGTGTAGCAAGGCGACTGTGCCCTCGGGACTCGGATCTCCAGCCACAACATAGGGGATCAGCCCCTTTCCATTTTTCTCCCGGAGATCGCGAAAAACGCCGCTCAGACGACTCATATCGGACTCAGACCTCTATGCCGTCGAGGGCCGCAACGGTCAGGATATCTTTGTCTCCGCGCCCAGAGAGATTCACCACGATATGCTGGTCCGGTGACATTTGCGCAGCAAGCTTCTCCGCATGCGCCATGGCATGCGCCGTCTCCAGCGCAGGCATGATTCCTTCGACGCGCGTCAGGCGATGAAAGGCCGCCAGCGACTCATCGTCATTGGCAGCGACGTACTGGACCCGGCCAATATCTTTGAGCCACGCATGCTCTGGACCCACACCTGGATAATCCAGGCCTGCCGAGACCGAGTGCGTCTCAAGAATCTGTCCGTCGTCGTCCTGCATTAGGTAGGTGCGATTGCCATGTAACACCCCCGGGGTTCCCACAGACAACGGCGCAGCGTGCTGTCCGGTATCGAGGCCTTTGCCGCCCGCCTCAACGCCGTACATGGCGACTTCTTTATCCTGAAGAAACGGATGAAACAGACCGATTGCGTTGGAGCCGCCTCCCACGCAAGCCACCAGGGCGTCGGGCAACTTATCGTACTGAGCTAGGCATTGCGCTCGCGCTTCACGACCAATCACGCTCTGGAAATCGCGGACAAGCATCGGATAAGGATGCGGTCCGGCAACAGTCCCGATAATGTAAAACGTATCGTCGACATTGGTGACCCAGTCCCTCATCGCCTCGTTCATCGCATCCTTGAGTGTGCGCGATCCAGAAGTAACAGAAACCACATGAGCGCCAAGCAGCTTCATGCGATACACATTCAGGGACTGCCTGCGGATATCCTCTTCGCCCATGAAGACGTGACATTCAAGCCCGAGTCGCGCCGCGACCGTCGCACTGGCGACGCCGTGCTGGCCTGCCCCGGTCTCGGCTATCACCCGCTTCTTACCCATATGCTTGGCGAGAAGCGCCTGCCCAATGGTGTTGTTCACTTTGTGGGCGCCCGTGTGATTGAGGTCCTCGCGTTTTAGGAGAATCCGTCCGCCACCAATGGCGTCAGACAATCGGGACGCTTCATAAAGCGGTGAAGGCCGGCCGACGTAATGCGCCAAGTCTTGGTCAAACTCTTGCTGAAAGGCCTTGTCTTCGCTCAGGCGGCAATACAACGCCTCAAGATCAGATAGTGCAGACATCAGCGTCTCGGCCACGAACTTGCCGCCGAAACGCCCAAAGCGGCCATCCGCATCGGGCATCGAAGCAAATAATTCAGGAGTTACTTCACTGTTCATAATTCATCATCCGTCATGGCCGCTTGAGCAGCCTCAATGAACGCCCTCAGGCGCCCCTCGTCCTTCTCGCCTTTTTCTTTCTCTACACCACTACTGACATCCACCGCTGCCGGCTGAACCCGCGCGATGGCTTCGGCGACATTCTCGGCCGTGAGTCCGCCCGCCAGCATCAATCGACGACCGAGCCCCTGGCCCACCCAGCTCCAATCAAACCGTTGCCCGCTGCCGCCGAACTGACCACCATGTGCGCTGTCGAGCACCAACCCGAGCCCACTCCCGTAGGCTTGGTCTATTGCAGCCAAGTCGACATCCGCAGTCATGGCTACCGCCTTCAGATAGGGCCGAGCAAACTGCTCGCAAAACTCGGGAGACTCTCTGCCATGAAACTGCAATACATCCACTTCAACGCGATCGAGCACGGCCTCAACCGCCGGCGCCTCCGGGTCGACAAACAGACCCACCATCGTCGCGGAATCGCCCACCACACTGCGAATTTCACGAGCCGCTTGGTCACTGACAGCCCTGACGCTGTCTGCGTGAAACACGCAGCCAATCGTGTCGGCTCCCAATCTCAGAGCAAGCTCCGCATCCTCCGGCCTCGTAATGCCGCATATTTTGATGCGCACAGCCTACCTCTGGTCCAAAAGCTCTATTCTAGCAGTATCGAGGCGCTCACAGTCTGGCTTCGAGCAAGGTGGGACCGTCGGGTGTCGCGGGCAGAGCAAACTCATCAGGGTAAGCGACAGAGACAAGGTACAACCCTTCGGCCGGCGCCGTTTCGGCAGCCTTGGTGCGATCGCGGCCCTCCAGAACCTGCTCAAACCACCGAACTGACTCCGATTGTGATCCGACGCTGAGCAATGAACCCACAATATTTCTCACCATGTGGTGCAGGAAGGCGTTAGCGGTGATATCTATGATCACGTAATCCCCGCGACGGGTCACTTCACACGACGTCACGCAACGATTGGCTGAGGAGGCCTGACACGAAGCGGCGCGAAATGCGCTGAAATCCCTCTCGCCTATAAGACTGATGGCCGCTTGGCTCATGAGCTCGATGTCGAGCGAGTGCCGCCACCAACTAACCATGCCGCTCAATAGCGCAGGCCGGGTTGGGGTATTGCAGATGACGTAGCGATAACGTCTTGCCGTTGCGCTGAAGCGCGCATGAAACGCATTACTGACGCCTTTCGCCCAATGGACCCTGATATCCGGGGGCAGATGTCGATTCGTGCCC
This sequence comes from Congregibacter sp., assembly GCA_013911345.1. Next base: position 5,229 of record JACETJ010000030.1, on the reverse strand, counting down.
ATCACCCATGCCTTGAGACTTCTGCCAACGGGATCGTCAAAATGCACGACCTGCGCAAAACCGTGGACGCCAGTATCGGTCCGCCCCGCGCAGGTTGTTCGGATCGGCTCACCAGAAATCTCGCCCAATGCTGCTTCAAGCGCCTCCTGCACCGTGGGGACACTCAGGTGGGGTTGAGCTTGCCAACCGTGGTAGTGCCCGCCGTGGTATTCAATCCTCGCCGCAACACGACTACCCGGGGCGAGGGGTGCATCTGAGAACCTCAATGAATCACGGAGCCTCTAGACGCAACAACAGCTCTCGCGCTTCTGCCTGCTGTGCCAGATCACCCTCCTTGATGACGTCCATCAGCACAGGTCTAGCACCCTCCTCATCGCCCATGTCGATGTAGGCGCGCGCAAGGTCCAGCTTACTATCGATAGGATCTGTCTCAGCGCCGTAGATCGACTCGTCGGCGGCAGCCTTCTCCGCAGAGTCTGCGTCTGACAAATCGACATTGTCGTCCATCGGCGCGAGGCTGAGACCTGACGTAGATGGCAAGTCACTATTGTCGCTCGGGACATCGCCCGCGTCGGAAAGATCCGCCATTGCATCGTCCATGAGGTCCTGCTCATCTGCCGCAAACGAGCTCAATGACTGACCCTGCCCCTCATCGGATACGTCAGCTGGCGCTTCCATCGACAAATCGGGCTCAGCGGAGAGATCCGCGCCCGCATCAAGTGCCGCCGCCTCCAGCGGCAAATCATCCGGCACGCGCGCGGTTATCTCGTCGCCACCCGCGGCTGCGGCAAAGCGCGCTTCAAGACGGCCGTCAGCTTCAATCGCTTCATCACCGGAAAATGCGTCATTCTCTTCTGCGTCTGTCTCACCCTCGTGCGCCGGCTCATCTCGTAGATCGAATGTCGGATCAGTGGAGAAGGAAAACTCACTCAGAACAGAGGCCTCCCCCGAATCGACCACCACCTCATCCTGACTGGCGTCCACTCCGCTTTTCGAGCTAGGGGTGAGCGTCACACCTGCATCAAGCAGCATCTGTCGTGCGCGTAAAAGCAATTCAGGGCTCTCAGCCTTCTCAAGTCGACTCAACAGTGCGCCTGCCTCAGCATACTGCTCCAGCTCCACGTAGCACTCGAGCAGGCACATATTCAGCGTTGGTGACGACAAGCCCTCGACGAGTGCGTCGCTCAGCACTTCAACGGCCTGGTCAGTGCGCCCGTAAGCAATATAGATCTGAGCCTCTTCAACCGCTTTTGACGCCATGATTTGCGGATCTGACAAGCGTGAGGTCGCCGTCTCTTCGTCACCTTGCACCGCAATACTATCCTCTGCGATCTTATACTCCGCCGTGGTGCCAGTCGCCCGCTGGCGGCGCCAAATAATCGCGCCGACACCCCCTAACAAAACGAACACGCCCAACAGAAAAGGCCATAAGGGTAACGATTGACTGTTCGTGACAGGCGTCGCCATGGGAGAAGCTGCTGTCTCTATGACAATCGGGGGCGATGCGTCCGATGGTTGCCGAACGACGGCGGCGCGCAGAGCGGCCAGCTCCCCGTCTCGCTCGGCGAGCTGGGCTTCTAGATCCTGAATGCTGGACTGCAAGCGAGCCACCGTTGCACTTAATGCTTCTAACTCCACACTATTTATCGAGCCAGTTGGCTCCGCAGCAGCGTCGGTTCCCGCCCCCTCACCAACCGCATCCGGGTCCGCCGAGTCCGTTACCGCATCGCTCGTTGCGTCCAACTCGATCGCCAAAACATCATCATCAGGCAGGCTATCCGCAACCAGCGTCAGGCCCTGAGCGGCCCTCGAGACACCTTGTTGCCATTCCTCATTCTGCATCGAAACCTCGCCAAGCGCGGTAGCAAGATCTACCTGGACATCCTCAGGCCCAGGAATTTGCAGTACGTAACCCGACTTCAAGCCATTAATATTGCCGCCTTGAAAAGCGGCAGGGTTCGCCGCGACGATCTCCAGCATCGTTTGCTCTATAGAGACTCCGTCTACAGCACCCTCGGAAGCAATTCTCCACAGAGTGTCGTTATTGGTAACCAGGTATTCGCCACCGGGAGCAGGCCGCGTTGACACTGCGACACCGTCACCCTGCCACGCAGGAGGGTCAGTCGTATCGTCAACCACTCGCGGCTCAGCGGCCTCTGCGGCAACCATTTGACTCTCAGCATCACCCGCTTTTGATGCGGAGGCGCTCTGTCTGGGAGGCAAGTCAATCAATACCGTGTATTCGCGTAACAAACGACCGTCTGGCCAACGGGCCTCAATAACGAAATCAAGATAAGGCTCGCGCAGGGGCGCCTCTGTCGTGAGCACAACACGGCGGCCCGATTCATCTGATTCAACCTCGAAATCGATACGTGTGAGGAAAAATTCACGAGAGACACCCAGACGCTCAAACTCAGTACCAGAAGCCAGATCGACATGCACATCGCTGTTGTCAAGAGCGTCCGCCTCTAGCAACTCAACCTGGGCACGAAAAGGCTCGTTGAGATAAGAGAAGAGTGTTAATTCACCAAGACCTAGGGCCCAGCTGTGTGGGGGTGCGGCAGCCGTCGCTAAAACAGCAACGGCAAATATCGGATGTATTTTCATGGGCTCGTCGCCTTTACCTTCCCGTGGTCTGGCTGTCACAGGCCCTCCGCCGCCATTCCTTGGCGTGCCTCACATAAGGGCCCAACGTCACGAAACTAATCAGAGATACTCAGACAGCAGCACTTCTGCGATCTGCACACTGTTCAGAGCAGCTCCTTTACGTACGTTGTCAGCCACCACCCAAAGATTCAAGCCTCTTGGATGTGAAATATCTGCACGAACCCTGCCCACAAATACCGGGTCCGCACCGGCCGCCTCGGTTACGGGCGTGGGGTAGCCGCCGTCTTCGCGGTCATCAAGGACCACGACGCCCTCGGCCGCTTCGAGCAACGCTGTCGCCCTTTCAGCGGTGATCGGCTCGCTAGTTTCAATATGCACGGCTTCAGCGTGCCCGAAGAAAACAGGGACCCGAACGCAAGTGGGATTCACCAAAATATTCGGGTCGTCCAGAATTTTCTGTGTTTCCCACACCATCTTCATCTCTTCGCGGGTGTAGCCGTTTTCCTGAAACTGATCGATATGCGGCAGGACGTTAAAAGCAATTTGCTTGGAATAAACCTCAGGCTCCGGCGCCTTGCCATTGAGCAAGCGAGCCGTCTGACCGGCCAACTCCTCAATGGCCCCCTTACCAGTGCCGCTCACTGCCTGATAAGTGGCAACATTGATACGCTCGATACCGACTGCGTCATACAAAGGTTTTAAGGCCACCAGCATGCCAATCGTGGAGCAATTTGGATTGGCGATAATGCCTCGCTGCGTGTACCCCTCTATCGCCCGGCGATTGACCTCAGGAATCACTAACGGTATGTCGTTATCGCGCCTGAAGTGCGAGGTATTGTCGATCACAATACATCCCGCCGCCGCGGCGATTGGTGCAAACTCAGCACTGATGTCGCCCCCTGCCGAAAACAAGCCGATGGGGGTCTTAGAAAAGTCGAAGGTGCTCAGATCCTGAACGCTATGATGCTTCCCTCGGAATTGCACCGACTTCCCAACCGAGCGGCTGGATGCCAGTGGATAAAGGGTATCGACCGGAAACTCACGCGACTCAAGAATCTCGATCATCGCCTCACCGACCGCGCCGGTGGCGCCAACAACAGCTACATTAACGGGCTTCATCAGAACTCCCCTTTGTCTGAGCTTGCAGGGCAGACACCACCGCGTCCCCCATCGCCCGTGTTCCGACAGGTGTGGCTTTTTGATCATCTGCCGCCAAATCGGCAGTGACAAGGCCTTGCGCCAATACCGCTGCAACAGCCCGCTCAATCGCGTCGGCAGCGTCTGCTGCATTCAGCGAGTAACGCAATGCCATGGCCGCGGATAAAATGGTGGCGAGAGGATTGGCTTTGTCCTCGCCCGCAATATCAGGCGCCGATCCGTGAACGGGTTCATACAGCCCTCTTGATTCGGCGTTGAGCGACGCTGAGGGCAGCATGCCGATCGAACCGGTCAGCATGGCCGCAATATCGGACAAAATGTCACCAAAGAGGTTGCCTGTTACCAGCACATCAAACTGCTTCGGCTGGCGAACCAGCTGCATGGCCGCATTGTCGACATACATGTGAGACAAGGAGACGTCAGGGTACTCCGCACTCAAGGCTTCCATGGTCTCGCGCCATAGCATGGTGACTTCCAGCACATTCGCCTTATCCACGGAACAAAGACGACCATTGCGCCGGCGGGCCGCCTCAAATGCGAGACGCCCAATGCGGCGGATTTCTGTCTCGTCATAGCGGTCCGTATTGAAACCCTCGCGGACACCATCGGCCTTGGCGGTGATGCCTCTGGGCTCTCCGAAATAAATACCGCCAGTCAACTCTCGGACAATGAGTATATCGAGTCCCGACACCAGTTCTGATCGCAGGCTCGAGGCTGCCGCCAACTCTGGAAAAAGTAGCGCCGGGCGATAGTTACAAAACAAATCCAGATCTGATCGAATCGCCAGCAACCCTCGCTCAGGGCGATCAGACGCTGGCAGCCCGTCCCACTTGGGGCCGCCCACGGCACCGAGCAAAATCGCATCGGCGTTGTGCGCCAATGCCCGCGTCGATTCCGGATAGGCTTGCCCCTCGAGATCGATCGCTATCCCACCGAGATTGCCTTCAGTGAATACCAATTTAAGAGCAAACCGCTCACTGACCGACTCGAGCACCCGCCTGGCTTCAGACACCACTTCTGGTCCGATTCCGTCACCGGGGAGAAGCAGCACGCTCCGTGTCACAGTGCAATATCCTCGAACACCCATGGGAAGCGATCCCGATGCTGGCGTTCAAATGTTTTAATGGCCTCCGCGCGCTCAAGCGTAATGCCAATATCATCGAGCCCTTTCAATAGACAGTCCCGTCGAAACGCATCGACCTCGAAAGCCCATGTCTCGCCGTTGGGCAACGCAACCGTGCAGGTCTCAAGGTCAACGGTCAGGCTGTACCCGACCTCAGCATGAAGCGCTTCAAATAGCGCATTCACCTGAACCTGGGACAAGGCCACGGGCAAGATGCCATTTTTCAGTGCGTTGGATCGAAAAATATCGGCAAAACTCGGTGCAATCACAGCCCGAAAACCGAAGTCGTCCATCGCCCACGCCGCATGCTCACGACTCGATCCGCAACCAAAGTTTTCGCG
>JACETJ010000003.1 GCA_013911345.1 Congregibacter sp. | reverse complement strand
CAAACACTGTCGGCGCTGCAGCCAATGCCGCGATCGCCGCAACTCGAATAACAGTGGAGCGGATAAATGAAGATGTTCTCATGGTCAGACCCTCTGATGTCTTTATCTTTCGTCTTTCGTTCTTCGTTTTTCGTCTTGCTTTTATGCCACCTGACTCCCCGGAGGCTTATTGCGCTCGTTGAAGCGCGCGTGTCTCTGGGGTCAGTCAGGCTCAGCGGCGTCACACGTGACGCACATTGTCAAAATCACTCAGGTATTTCGGGCATGGAGCCCCGAAGAGCGTGGCATTATAGACGTTCCGTGTCTTGGCACAAATCGCAAAATGACCGACATTAACGCCACCCCCAGCCCCGTGAATTTCCGCCAAGCCACTTTTATGCAAAGTGCCAGCGCGGTTGAGAACGCCCCGCCCGACCTCGGTTGGGAAGTGGCCTTCGCGGGCAGATCCAACTCCGGAAAATCGAGTGCGATCAATACCTTAACAGGCCAGGGGAAGCTGGCGCGCACATCGCGAACCCCTGGCCGCACACAACTCATCAATTTTTTCGCCCTCAGCGACCGCCAAAGACTGGTCGACCTGCCGGGGTATGGCTTCGCCAAAGTACCGCTGGCGGTCAAGAAAAAATGGAATCAGCAGCTGGAGCGCTATCTGCAATATCGGGAAAGCCTCCGCGGCTTGGTGATGCTGATGGATATCCGGCACCCGCTCACTGACCCGGATAAGCAGATGCTGGGTTGGGCAATCGCCGCCAGCATGCCGGTGCACATCCTGCTGACCAAGTCAGACAAACTGAAACGCGGCCCGGCACAGAATACGCTGCTGGCTGTTCGCAGTGAGCTGGCGCCGCATGCCGAGCTGGTCAGCGTGCAGTGTTTTTCGTCTCTTAAGCGCCAAGGTGTCGACGAGTTAGGGAAACAGGTCAACCGGTGGCTAACAGACGAATCGGTAATAGATCAAGAGGCAGAACCACAGGCAGCAGAGTGAGTTCCGTCAGTGGGCCTCATCCCAGTTGTCGCCCGTGCCCGCCTCCACGAGCAACGGCACATCGAGCAAGCCCACTTCTGACATCAACCGCCCCACCGTCTCACGCAGCTCATCCACCGCACCTGTCTCGACCTCGAAAACCAGTTCGTCATGCACCTGCATGATCATTCGTGCATCGATTGTTGAGCCTGCCAGCCACTCATCAACGGCCAGCATGGCCATCTTGATCATATCCGCGGCCGTGCCCTGCATGGGCGCATTGATCGCGGTGCGCTCAGCGGCCTGCTGCCGCTGTCGATTCCGGGCATTGATCTCTGGCAAGTAGAGGCGACGACCCTTCAGTGTTTCCACATAGCCAGTCTCGTGAGCGATCTCGCGGGTCCGCGCCATGTAGTCCGCCACCCCGGGGTATCGGGCAAAATACAGATCGATGTATTCCTGAGCCTCGTTCCTGCCCAGCCCCAGCTGCTTGGCCAAACCAAAGGCCGACATGCCATAAATCAACCCGAAGTTGATCGCCTTCGCCTTGCGGCGCTGATCCCCGGAGACGGCATCAATCTCGACCCCAAAAACCTCGGCGGCGGTGGCACTGTGCACATCTAGCTCATTGGCAAAAGCGTTCAGCAGGCCCTCATCCTGAGAGAGGTGCGCCATGATGCGCAGTTCGATCTGCGAATAGTCTGCAGCAACAATTTTGCATCCGGGTGCTGCGATAAAGGCTTGGCGGATACGCCGGCCTTCCTCGGTGCGAATGGGAATATTCTGGAGATTGGGGTCTGAGGACGACAAGCGGCCGGTAGCCGTCACCGCCTGATGATAAGACGTGTGAACTCGGCCAGTTCGCGAGTCGATCATCTCCGGTAACTTGTCGGTGTAAGTTGACTTCAGCTTGCTGAGGCTGCGGTACTCCATGAGCACCGCCGGTAACGGGTAATCCAGCGCCAACTCTGCGAGCACCTCCTCAGCCGTCGATGGCGCACCCTTAGGCGTCTTGCGCAATACAGGTAGCTCCAGCTGGTTAAACAGGATCTCGCCGAGTTGCTTGGGCGAGCCGAGATTAAAGGGCCCGCCAGCCAGCTCGTGGGCCTTGGCTTCCAGCGACAAAATGCGCCCTCCTAACTCCTGACTGTGGGCGGCAAGCGTGTCCCGACAGACCAGAGCGCCGTTGCGCTCAATGCGGGACAGCACAGGTACCAGCGGCATCTCCAGCTCCCGGTAAAGCGTGGCGAGTGAGGCCGCCTGATTGAGTTTTTCCGACAGCATCTGGTGCAAACGGAGCGTGACCTCAGCGTCCTCGGCGGCGTAAGGCGCGGCCTGTTCTATCGGCACCTGATTGAAGGTCAATTGCTTAGCACCTTTGCCCGCAATGTCTTCAAAATGAATCGTCCGCTGGCCAAGGTATTTCAGCGCTAGGGTATCGAGGTCGTGGCGGCTCCCCGCTGCATCCAGTATGTAGGACTCGAGCATCGTGTCGTCTTGAATGCCGCGCAGGGTAATGCCGTGATTGGCCAGTACGTTGGCGTCGTATTTCAGATGCTGGCCCACCTTGGCGGTCTGCGCATCCTCCAGAAGGGGTCGAAGTGCTTCAAGCACGGCGTCGCGATTCAGCTGATCTGGCGCGCCCGGGTAGTCATGCGCGAGGGGCACGTATGCCGCTGCGCCGGGCTCGACAGCAAACGACACACCGACCACTTCCGCGACCATGTAGTCGAGGCTCGTCGTCTCGGTGTCAAAAGCAAACAGCTCGGCGGCTTCGAGTTTGGCGAGCCAGTCGTCGAAAACCGCCTGCTCTAATACTGTGGTGACTTCAACCGAGGCGGCGGCAGGCTCCAACTCTGAAGCCTCCTCTGCACTATCGGCGACAGGCGCATCCTTTGCCGCCGTCCCCGCGGCGGCTGCCCCGTCCCCCTTGAGTAGGGCCTCCAACCAGGTTTTGAATTCCAGCTCCCGAAACAGCCCAAGCAACGCCTCGTTATCCGGCGGGTTCGAATCAAGATCTCCCTCGGCCAGCCCCAGATCACAGTCGGTCTTGATGGTTGCGAGCTCATAACTCAGCTCAGCGTCACCCTTGGCGCCTTCCAGTTTGATGGCCAGACTTTTAGCGCCGCGTATAGGTAAGTCCACAACGGCATCAAGCTGCTCATAGATGGCGTCAATCCCGCCAAGATGTTGCAACAACGCTGTTGCGGTTTTCTCTCCCACTCCCGCCACACCGGGAATGTTGTCGACCTTGTCGCCCATTAACGCTAACAGATCGATGATCAGTGCGGGCGGCACGCCGAACTTATCGACGACGCCGTCGTGATCCATGGTCGTATTGTTCATCGTGTTGATGAGCGTGACGTGGTCGTTGACCAGTTGCGCCATGTCCTTGTCACCGGTGGAGATCACCACCTCTCGCCCAATGCCAGCGGCCTGCACTGACAGCGTGCCGATGACGTCGTCTGCTTCGACACCCCCAATGCAAATCAGCGGCAAACCCATGGCGCGAATGGTGTCGTGGATCGGTTCGATTTGCTCCCGCAGCTCATCGGGCATAGGCGGGCGATTGGCCTTGTACTCCGGATAAATGTCGTTGCGAAAGGTGGGGCCTTTGGCATCGAACACCACGACCACCTGGTCGCCTGTGTAATCGGCTACCAGCTTACGGATCATGCCAATCACCCCTTTGGCAGCGCCGGTGTTTAAGCCTTTCGAGTTGGTGAGCGGAGGCAGGGCGTGATAAGCACGAAACAGATACGACGATCCATCCACCAGAATAAGCCGATTTGCCATGAGGTCAGTGCTCCCACACGTACTGCGTAGAGCGTAAGGTTACCCGCATTTTGGGGATGTCGAGCGGGGCGCGAAAAAAGCCGTGGTAGTCACCGCGGGGGTTAATCAACATCACGTTGGCGCTGTGCTCCATCTGATAGGCACCCTCGGGCTCGCTGACCTTGCGAAATGGGGCGTTAAGCCGCTGCGCAAAGCTGAGGATATCCGCGAACTCCCCCGTGACACCCAAAAAATCGGGATGAAAATAGGGCACGTACTCCGCCAGACGCTGGGGCGTGTCCCGCGCAGGGTCGACAGAGACCATCGCAACGCGGGCGCCTCTCGCTTCGGTATCAGCCAGCTGCGCCTTCAGCTCGGCGAGCTCGGCCATGGTGGTCGGACAGATATCGGGACAGTGTGTGAAGCCAAAAAACACCAGCGTCCAGTGGCCAACCAAGGCGCTGGGAGTAAAAGGTTTGGCGTGATGATCAACCAGCGAGAACTCACCCACCGCCCTCGGGGTATCAAAAAGAAACAGGCCGTTGGCCCGGGTTTCAGCCACACTCATGATCCGCGGCTCACCAATGCGGTGAACAAAGCTGGCTACCACCACGGTCATGAACAACAGCACCCCGACGATCGTCAGGCGCACGCCGCGCTTCCTGGATCCAGACATAGCGGTTTAGCCTCCCGAGTGTTTCAGCAGAAAACGGAGATCAGAGATCACATCCTTGTAGTAGAGCTCATCCGAGACCCGCATCATGATCCAGCCCGCGGGATCCACCACATACCATTGCGTCGGTGACGCCAGCACCTCTGGAGCGAGCTCACTCAGCCTCTCCGATGATACGGTCAGTGCGGTGATGCCGACGTGCTCTTGGGCGAGCCAATCTGACAGACTGGTAGCCGAGCTGCCCTGCTCTGCCTCAGGTGTGACGGTGACTGCTGTGGGGGCAATGTCACCCAGGACGACCCTGCCAACGCGATTAAAGTTTTTGCCCAACGCGATATGGATTTGCCGGGTTTGATACAGCTGTTGCTGGCAGATTGCGTCACACATGTCGCCGCGCTGCACGACCAGCAACCGCCACTTCGCTGGCAGGTCCTGCCACAGCGTCTCGGCAACACCCTCGTGTTGGAAAACGACATCACTCACAGAGCGTGGGGGGTCGATCAGCTCCCCATGGTTAGCGGTGCCCACACTACCCAAAATATCGACATGCCCTTGCTCTACTGCCCACCATAGCGCCGTCGCGCCGAGCATCATGCTCAAGGGAATGCCGGCGATCAGAATCAGCATCAGCCGGGCACGACGACGCTGTGACGGCGCGGCGGCATCAGTCATGCGCGCGCTTCCCACTAAGAAGGGACCTCAAGTTGGTCAAGCGCAACAACCCAATGACCAGAAGCACTGCCGCCATCGCAAACCACTGCACCGCGTAACCAATGTGCTTTGAGGGTGACTGATTGACGACGGCCCACTCTGCCACCAATGCATGGGGCGAGTTAGGCTGGATCCTGACTTCAAAGGGGAATACGGTGCGGCCCGAGAGTGCCTCAAGCGAACGCTGCCAGTTATCCCAGTAAAGGGTCTGCACGGTCGCCGGCAATGCTGCGGGCGCCTCTGGCTTTTGCATCATGAGAGGCGTGCCGCTGGGCACATAAATTCGTCCTTCTATGACGACACGCCCTTCCGGGAGTATGGGTGTCGGCGTCGTTCTGCGAGACGGGTCTCCGGCCAACCAGCCCAAGTTCAAGGGGATGACGCCCGCCTCCGATTCTGCCAGTGCAATGACGTGGTAACCGACCCCGCCGCGGTGTAGTCGATTGTCGAGTAACAGGTAATCATTGGCACTAAACGATGCCTGCCACCGCACCTGTCGGTCAGCGAGGGCTGCGGTCACCTCGTTTGATAGCACTTCGGGCATCAGTAGCTCAGGCGCCACCGCCGGCATCGCTGCGCGAGCCTCCCATCGAGCCTCTAGCGCCGTCTTCTCGCTCGCACGGCCCAACTGCCAAAAGCCGAGGTTCACCAACAGCCCAAACAGGATGATGCCAGCCAACACGGCACGCACATCGCCGCCAATACTGAGCGGGCCCAAGCTTCGGTTAAACTGCATCTCTGTCCGACTCGTGTTCCATCCGCTTCCTGACTATTCGCGAAGCGGAGTCAAAAGGATTTCCGCCATGCTCAAGACCCTCATAGTGATACTCATGATAGCGCTTGTCGCCAGCCTCGCCTCAGGTTTGGTTTTTCTGATGTCAGATCGGGGCGACCCAAATAAAAAGCGTCTGTTCACTTCGCTGGGCGTTCGTCTGGGCCTCGGCGCATGCCTGCTTTTGGTCATTCTGTTCGGCGTCATAACAGGCCAGCTCGGCCAACAAAACCCCTGGGACCCTGGCCCAAGCGCTACCGAAGAAGCCGAAACACAAGACTAGGCCCGCTCAGTCCCATAACGTAGGCAGTCGCGAACAAAAAAGGGCGCCAAGGCGCCCCTTTAGCTGCCCTGCGCCGATCACAGGATGTAAACAAACAGAAACAGGAACACCCATACCACATCGACAAAATGCCAATACCAGCTAGAGGCCTCAAAGCCAAAGTGGTCAGTGGCAGTGAAGTGCTCTCTCCTCACAGACCGGACCAGCTGGATCAGCAACATAGTCATACCCATCGCCACGTGGAAACCGTGGAACCCGGTCAACATGAAAAAGGTGGAGCCATAAATGCCAGAGTTCAACGTCAACCCATACAGCACATACGCTTCGTAATATTCCGCAGCCTGCAGGCCAAGGAAAATCACCGCGAGGCCAACGGTGATACCCAGCCAGCGATTAAACTTTTTGCGGTTATCAGCGAGGATGGCGGTGTGCGCAACATGAACCGTTGCGCTCGACGACAATAGAATCAGGGTGTTCCACATTGGCAGCCAAGCGTACCAAGCGTGAGCATCAGCCGGCGCCATGGACGTTTCCTGGGAGACAAACGCGCCATTGTTGGCAATCACCTGTGCGTCGACACCACCAACCATCTCCTGAGGGGTTGTCGAAGGAGGCCATGCAAATTCAAAGCCAGGCCAAAGTAGCCCGTTCATGCGACCACCCTCTCCCTCGCCTGCAAGCCAGGGGCCGGCGAACTGCCTGACATACAGCAGCGCACCGAAGAACGCTGCAAAAAACATAACCTCTGAGAAGATGAACCAAAACATACCCAGCACATAACTCTGGTGCAGCTGGCCGCTATTCATCCCCGCAAGGTTTTCCTTGATAGCCGTGCCAAACCAGCTGGCGAGGGTAAAAATAAAGAACACCAGTCCCACCGTCAGCACCCACACCGAGGTGCTCGACTCCTCCCCGCGGCCATAGGTCATGTCGTTAAGCACGAGGGCCGCTCCGAACACTGACAGAATCAAGCCAATGGTGGCCCGGACTGCCAAGCTGGAAGACTCGGGCACATAATACTTCTCGTGACCGGCCGAAGCTGATGTTGGATTAGCCATAAATCTCTCCTCGACCGGGCGCTAGCGCGAGGCTAACCCGTCAGTCACCGTGCCGCTGACATCGAATAATGTGTACGAAAGTGTGATGGTATGAATGTCCGCGGGCAGATCTTGATCGACAATGAACTGTAGTGGCATCTCCGCGCCCGATTGACCGTCGAGCAACTGCTGGTCAAAGCAGAAACATTCGGTTTTGTGAAAATACGCTGCGGCGCGACTCGGCGAGATGCTGGGGATGGCCTGCGCCACCATGTCGGCGTCGGTTGGATTCATCGCATGGAACACCACCCCGTTCGCCGCGCCGGGATTGACCCGCATCATGCGTGTGTCAGGGGAAAAAGACCACGGCATGCCGTCGTTATTAATCGCCACAAACTGCACCGTGACCTCACGGCTTTCGTCGATTGCCGCGGGAACAGCCGTGTAGGCCTGACCGGCGGTTTTGCCATTGATACCGAGCGCGTCACAGAGCACGTTATACAGCGGCACCATCACAACAAACACGAAAGCAAACATAGCGACGGCAACCGTCACCAGTTTCAATGCCGTGTCGATGGCCGGCACGCGGCTAAAACGCAGACTGCTCATTTCACTCCCCCGCCTCGCCCTAAGTCTCGCTAGATAGTGCCCGCGGGCTTGGGCACCGCCGGCGGCTCTTCAAAGGTGTGGTAAGGCGCAGGCGTGGGCACCGTCCACTCGAGGCCCTCGGCACCATCCCAGACTTTCTCATCACTTACCGGCTTGCCCGCCACGATCGTCGCCACGACGTTGTAGAGGAAAAGCAGCTGAGAAGCACCATAAATAAACGCGCCGATGGATGACATCATGTTGAAGTCGGCAAACTGTAAGGCGTAGTCCGGAATGCGCCTCGGCATCCCTGCAAGGCCCACAAAATGCTGGGGAAAAAACGTGATGTTGAAACCAATGAATGAGATCCAAAAATGGGTCTTACCCATGGCCTCGTTATACATACGGCCACACCACTTAGGCAGCCAGTAGTAAATCGCTGCGGTCATGGAGAACACAGCACCCGCCACCATCACGTAATGGAAGTGCGCCACCACAAAATAAGTATCGTGGTACTGGAAGTCGGCCGGGGCGATCGACAGCATCAGACCGGTAAAGCCGCCCAAGGTGAACAGAATAAGAAAGCCGATGCAAAAGAGCATGGGGGTCTCAAAGCTCAAAGCACCTCGCCACATTGTTGATATCCAGTTGAAGACCTTCACACCGGTGGGCACGGCGATGAGCATAGTGGCGTACATAAAGAACAGCTCACCCGCGATCGGCATGCCTACGGTGTACATGTGGTGAGCCCATACGATGAACGACAGGAACGCAATTGACGCTGTGGCGTAAACCATTGAGGCGTAGCCGAACAGCGGCTTTCTCGAGAACGCAGGAATGATCTGCGAGACCACGCCAAACGCCGGCAGAATGATGATGTACACCTCAGGGTGACCGAAGAACCAGAATATGTGCTGGAACAACACCGGGTCACCGCCGCCAGCGGCGCTGAAGAAGCTGGTGCCGAAGTGGATATCCATCAACATCATAGTGACCGCGCCGGCTAAAACCGGCATTACAGCAACCAGCAAGAAAGCGGTAATCAGCCAGGTCCATACGAACAGCGGCATCTTCATGTAAGTCATACCCGGCGCGCGCATGTTCATCACCGTGGCGATAATGTTGATCGACCCCATGATGGAGGACACACCCAGAATGTGGATCGCAAAAATAAAGAAGGTGACCGAGGGGGCCGCGTAAGTGGTTGATAGCGGCGCGTAGAACGTCCAGCCAAAGGCCGGTGCACCGCCCTCCATAAAGAGCGTGGAGGCCAGCATCAGGAACGCCGGGGGCAGGATCCAGAAGCTCCAGTTATTCATGCGAGGCAGCGCCATATCCGGCGCGCCGATCATCATGGGGATCAGCCAATTTGCTAGCCCTACAAACGACGGCATGATGGCGCCAAACACCATCACAAGGCCGTGCAATGTGGTCATCTGGTTAAAGAAACCGGGCTCAACCAGTTGCATGCCGGGCTGGAACAGCTCTGCGCGAATAACCATCGCAAAAAAGCCACCAAGCAAAAACATAGCGAAGGAGAACCACAGGTACATCGTGCCGATGTCCTTGTGGTTAGTGGTAAACAGCCAGCGTGTAATGCCCTGAGCCGGTCCATGATGATGATCACCCATCTTTTTTCCCCTTAACCGTTCTTCATGCCGGTGACATCACCGGGCTGGACGACATCGCCCGTGTTGTTGCCAAACGCGTTCCGCTGGTAGGTCAGCACCGCGGCCATTTCGACATCGTTAAGCTGGCCACCAAAGGCCTGCATGGCGGTGCCCGAAACGCCCTTGGCAACCACAGCCATGTGGCTGGAGAGGTCCCCAAGCGCAACGGCACTGCCAGCAATGGCGTTGCCAATTCCGCCCTGACCCTGCGCGCCATGACAAGCAAGACAAGCACTGTCGTAAACCGCTTTACCTTGAGCCATCAGATCATCGACCGACAGGGTTTGCATGGCCAGCTGCGTCTGCGCTACCGCCGCACCGCGCTTGGCGGCCATCCAGGCGTCAAATTCTCCTCTCGGTACGGCGTGCACTACGACAGGCATAAAACCGTGATACGAGCCGCATAGCTCCGTGCACTGACCGCGATAGATGCCCTCTTCGGGCACCCGCGTCCAGGCTTCGTTGATAAAACCCGGAATCGCGTCGCGCTTCACTGCGAGCTCAGGCACCCACCAGGAGTGGATGACATCATTGGCCGTAATCAGAAACCGCACTTTGGTATTCGTTGGGATCACCAGCGGCTCGTCGACTTCAAGAAGATAGTGATCGCCCTTCTTGTCAGTGTTATAGATCTCTTCCTGCGACGTCGCTAAATTCGAAAAGAACGCCACAGGCTCGCCGGATTCTTCGAGGTACTCGTACCTCCACTTCCACTGGTAGCCAGTAATCAGGATATCCAGCTCGGCTTCATCGTTGTCATACACCTCTAGCAAGGTCGATGTTGCCGGTACCGCCATGGCGATCAAGATGATGAAAGGCACTACTGTCCAAGCCACCTCAACCTTTGTGCTCTCATGAAATTGAGATGCTTGATGCCCTTTGGATTTACGGTGGGCATAGATGGAGTAGAACATCACAGCAAACACCGCGACGCCAATCACCACGCAGATCCACATGATCAACATGTGGAGCTCAAAAATGTCCGCGCCGATCTCTGTCACCCCGGGTGACATGTTGACCTGGTTTTGGGCGGCAGCCAGCGGCGCCAAAAACGCCAAGACCGATGCTGAGAACGCTCTCCCCATCGCGTAGGTACTCCGTCTGTTTCTGTGGCGCAGAACCCCGAGCCACTGAGGGGGCCAAAAAGCGCCGGGATTATAGCGAAGTTGCTGGAAAATACATGGATAAAAGTTCACTGTCGGCCAGCGGAGCGTATGGTCTGTGGGCGGCATTATGAATGCCAATGTTTTTTATTAATTCCTCACATAAGCTGAGGTTATGTGAGGGGGGGGGGAAGGCTGAGCTCACTCGTCCAGTAGGCGCACCGTCTCCGCTTCAGTTTCCACGCGTCGAGCGGAGGCTCGGGTGACTCGTGTTGGCGGCGCGCTGACACTGGCATCGGGCCGCGCCTCGACAAAGCCACAAGCGACACACCGACGCTCGTCGGCAACACCGTCAATCACCATGCGGTCCATCGCTTTACAACTGGGGCACACCGCACCGGCAACAAATCGCGGTCGCTGATTGGGTTCAGAACCAGAATCCGACATACTCGCCTCGAGGCACCATGAACACAGTCCAATATCTCCAGCGCGGTATTCTAACAAGCCTGACCGACACCGCAGAGACGAGTCTGCAACGTATAAGTACTGCCGCCCAAAACCAGCAGGAGAGCCAAATTGAGCACAATCAACTTTAAAGGCGAGGCCAATATCCGCGAGGGACTGGGCATTACTCCCGTGCTGGGCGAGCGCGTGATGATCGACCCATCGGCTGTCGTCATGGGTGATGTCGTTCTGGGTGATGACGTCAGCGTTTGGCCGCATGCAGCGATGCGCGGCGATGTGCAAGTAATTCGGATTGGTGCGCGGACCAACATTCAGGACGGTACCGTACTCCATGTCACTCATGACGGCCCCTATAACCCCGGGGGGTTCCCGCTGCACATTGGCGAAGACGTAACCGTGGGGCATCGCGCACTGCTGCATGGCTGCACTGTCGGGCACCGCGTGCTGGTAGGCATGGGTGCCATCATCATGGATGCCGTGATGGTGGAAGACGACGTGATGATCGCTGCCGGCGCGCTGGTCACGCCGGGTAAACGGCTACGCAGCGGGTATCTCTATGCGGGTAGCCCCGCCCGCGAGGTGCGGGCGCTGACTGAGGGCGAGGTCAAATTCCTCCCCTACAGCGCAGCGGGATATACCTCGTTGAAGCAACGTTATCTGGACGGCAACGCCTGATCGAAGGGCGCTCAAAGCCGCCGCAGGTCTGCGATCACCGACTGTGTGTCGGGGTAATCGCCGAGCCACAAATAAAAACTCTCTGCCGCCTGCTCAACGAGCATACCCAGACCGTCTCTCGTCTCGGCTGCACCCCGCTCCGTGGCCCAGCGCATGAATGGTGTCGGCCCTTGGCCGTAGGCCATGTCATAACAGCAGCAGCCCTGGGGCAGCACCATCTCATCGGGCAGAGCGGGCATCTCGTTAGACAGTCCCGTGCTAGTGCCATTGATAATGACATCCCACGAGGTTCCGGCTATCCCAGAGTACCCGCCACCGGAAACGGGTATGGGGTGCGCCGCCCACTCTGTCGCCAACGCCTCGGCGCGCTCTGGCGTGCGATTAGCGATGTCCAAACAAGCCGGTCCGACCTCAAGCAGCGCCGGGATGACTCCTTTTACCGCCCCCCCGGCGCCAAGCACCAAAATGCGCGAACCCTCGAGCGACCAGCCAGCGTTCGCCGTGATATCGGTCAGCAAACCCTTGCCGTCGGTGTTATCAGCGTAAATGTGGCCCGCTGCATTCCGCGCAAGAAAGTTGGCGGCACCCGCCAAACTTGCTCGACTCGACACGGTTTCAGCCACCTCAACGGCGCGGGTTTTGAAAGGCAAGGTGACATTGAGACCTCGACCGCCCGACTCAAAAAAACGCGACACCCACCCTTCAAAGTCATCGACCTCTACTCGCTCGGCGCGATAGTCAACCTGCTGTCCGCTCTGCTCGGCAAAGGCCGCGTGAATGTGCGGCGAGAGACTGTGGCCAATCGGATTGCCCACTACGGCAAAGCGTCCTGAAACCAAGCGGTCGGCTGTCATCGCGTAAGCGCACCTGTGCCGACACGATCGGCATCAGTGTGATCGGCTGAAAGAGGGCCGACCATCATCAAGTGGCTGTCGCCTCAGCGTCGAGCCCCAACCAGTCCCGCGGTCGTAAAAAATCCGTCATGAGCTCGGCCTCGGGCGAGCCCTCATCAGGTGTGTGCCCATACTCCCAGCGCACGAGCGGCGGCAACGACATGAGTATGGCTTCGGTGCGGCCATTGGTTTGTAACCCAAATAAGGTGCCGCGGTCATGGACCAGATTGAATTCCACATAGCGCCCACGGCGATAAAGCTGCCATTGGCGCTGAGCCTCCGTCGAGGGCATGTTCATTCGTCGCTCCAATATGGGCGCATAGGCCTTGAAAAACCCGTCTCCCACGCTGCGCATAAAAGCGAAGGTTTTCTCGAACCCCCACTCATTGAGGTCATCGTAGAAAAGCCCACCCACTCCTCGCGGCTCCTTACGGTGAGGCAGATAAAAATAGTCGTCGCACCATTTTTTGAGGCGAGGATAGACCTCTTCGCCGAAGGGATCGCAGGCGGCCTTGGCGGTGGAATGCCAATGGACAGCGTCTTCCTCATAACCATAGTAGGGCGTGAGGTCGAACCCACCCCCCATCCACCACACGGGTTCCTCTCCGGGTTTCTCAGCCATGAACATGCGCACGTTGGCATGAGACGTCGGCGCATGTGGGTTGCGGGGGTGGATGACCAGAGACACACCCATCGCCCGAAAACTGCGCCCGGCAAGTTCCGGACGGTGCTGTGTCGCCGACGCCGGCATTCCGGCGCCGACCACATGAGAGAAGTTCACGCCACCCTTCTCGATCACATCACCCTCAGCCAATACGCGGCTGATACCGCCGCCGCCTTCTGGCCGATCCCAGGATTCAGTGGCGAAAGTCGCGCTACCGTCGATTGCCTCAAGTCCCCCGCAAACCTGATCCTGGAGTGATGTTAGGTAGGCTTCTACTGCCTCCGCATCCATGGACTGCTCCTTATTATGTGTTATCCGCGGATCACTGATCCGTCTTGCACACGACGTATTGTTGATGGTTTGCCCGCCGGGTCAATAGCGCCCGGCATTGCCGGTAGCGTCATGCCGAAATATCGTCGTAGCTCCCAGATGCTGTGCGGTGGCGGTAAGCCGGCAGGATTTGCACTGGTCGATACCAACGGCCCGCCAAATGCCGCACACAGCGCAGCCAACGCCGGTGATGACGTCACCCGAATCGCCACCTCGTCGCTATCACCCGTTACCCAAGATGGGAACAAGCCTCTGTGCGGCACCAACCAGGTGCTGGGGCCCGGCCAGGAACCCAGCATCATGTCGCACTGCTTGGATGACAGGTCTCGGAGCACATGGGCGAACACCTCTCTACTCGCACCGACAACTATCAGGCCCTTGCTGACCTCGCGCTGCTTCATCGCCAAAAGATCCAAAACCGCGCCTTCATCAAAAGGGTCACAGCTCAGCCCCCACACGCCCTCTGCCGGACACGCCACGACCCCTCCCGCTCGGAGCGACGCCGCTAACTGGGGCGCTCGCCAGCGAGAATGCAAATCCGGTAGACGGTCCAATGCCATGTCAACGCCGTGTAAAAGATAGGTCCGCACCTTACCCTAGACGCCAGCCCCGCCGCCAATACCCTTCCGCCAATACCCCTATGAATAGTGCCGAACGAGACGGCTTGAGACAACGATGCTGCTCAGGTAATCGCTGCGTACCCACCAGACACTTGCTCGACACGCCCTGCCACTTCCAATGCCGTGAGGCAGGCCAAACACCGGTCTAAATCCCAGTTGAGATGGGTGGACAGTAGGTCGGCGCCGTGGGTGCCACTACCCAGCAGGGCAAGCAACGCTTGTTGATCGGGGTCCAGTGTGCACAACCGATGCAAATCTCCTTCTGACGCCGGCCGGTCACCGCGGAGCTGCGGTGCTGTGGGCAAACCGAGGTGCGCCCGCATCGCTTCAACTGACTGGACCAGCGCCGCGCCATCCTCAAGGAGATAACGACAGCCCGCCCCCTCACGGTGATAGATGGACCAGGGCAGCACCAGAACATCTCGCCCCTGATCTGCGGCGGCACTCGCTGTAATCAGTGTGCCACTGGGTCGCCCGGCCTCGACGACCAGCGTGGCTTCGCTGAAGCCAGACAGTGTTCGGTTACGGCGATGAAAATGATGCTTCCGTGGCGGCGTACCCAGCGGGAATTCACTGACCAACACCCCCTCGATCATCACCCGCTCGGCCAGCTTCTGATGGCGCGCCGGGTAGACCCGATCCATGCCGGATGGCAACACCGCAATGGTGCTGCCCCCCGCTACAAGCGCTGCGTCATGGGCGATGGCATCAACGCCCAATGCCAGGCCACTCACCACAACCAGTCCAGACTCTGCCGCGGCTGCGGCAAACTCTTTGGCCGCCCGGCGGCCCTCGAGCGAGGGCTTTCGTGTGCCCACCATAGACAAAGTGGTTGCAGACAAATGCCGAAGCGCCCCGCGGCAGAACAAGAAAGGTGGCCGGTCACTGCACTCTGCCAACAGTGGTGGGTACTCGGGGTCCTGAGGCGTCACAAGATAAAGCGGCGGACCGCTCAACTCTGTCTCTCGCGACTTCGCCAGAGGCGGTTGTTTCAAGGTTTGCTGTAACGCTTCGAGCCCCAAGGCGTCGGCTTGTTCCACAGGACAACCCAATATGGCTTCGGGCGAGGGGAACTGCTGTAGCACCTGATCGAGCCATCGGGCGCCTGCCCCAATCTCTCGAGTCAGCGCTAGCCAACGTGAATCGGCTTGTTGATTCAGACCAAACTGGTGTGCCACGACTCTTCCTTGAGGCGCTGAGTTAGAAAACGGCGCCCTAAAGACACCTCGTTACCGATCGATGCCGCTTCAGGGATTGCGCAACTTATCTCCTACCGACAGTGGCTTGGTCGCCTCCAGCACCAGACCGAAGCTGGCGCGGTCATAAACCGAAAACACCATCAGCACGCCAGCCTGAATATCAGGCAAACGCACCTGTTTGCCTGTGACGGGGTCTTTCACCTGCTCGCCGGTATGATCGATGGCCAACACATCACCGACTCTCAGCGACTCTCTGGTGCCACGATTAATCACTACAATATCGAGCACACCTATCTGCGTGACGCCACCGGCAACCGCAATCATCGTTGCATCGGTGATGGTCGTATCCGGAGCCTGGGGTTGATAAAACGACTCGACGTCCGTTTCTGTGACCGGCAGCAGGCGATCTCCAATACGAACTTCTTCGCGCATTTCAGCCACGATCATGGCCGCTACGGTCTCTCCTCCAACCTGATCATCCTGCAAACGCGCCTCGCCGACGTCGCTGACAAAAATACCCAGCCCCTCACCGCTGACAGGGTCTGTTAATTTTTCGACACGGCGCACCAGCCGATAGCTCAGCGCCTCTTCCCAGCGACCCTTCCCATAAATCGTGTCGCCAACGCCGCTGATTAGACGCCCTGCGTCGCCCGACAAGACGTAGGGCGCCCGATCCAGCGCGCCCGCGTCGACTACCTGATGCTGACGGAGAAACGGCTCAATGTGCTGCCGGGAAATCGCAGGAATCGCCAGATCCAGCGGACTCGCCCGCATACTCGGGGAGAGCTTGATATCGCCCTGTTCAATGCGAACCAGTTTTGGCTGCCCTGAGTCCCATACCAAGCTCAAGGTGTCTCCCGGGTAAATCAGATGCGGATTGTCGATCTGCGGATTGCCCGCCCACAGCTCTTCCCATCGCCACGGGTCACGCAGGAATAGCGAAGAGATATCCCATAAGGTGTCACCAGACTGCACGGTGTAGGTCAGGGGCACATCCGGGTTAAGGGTCAGGGGGTCATTGGGTTGGGCGGCAGCGCCAGCCGACGCCAGAAATAGCAGGAGGGCACAGGGGCCAAGGAGCCGTCTGGCCCATGATCGGCCGGAGCTGACCTGATCAAGGGTGGCTCCCCTGCTGATCGCAATCCGTTTGCTCGCTCTCACAGCATTCACTCCATTGTGTACTGCCCGCTGTATACGCCAACAGATATCTGGCATCGCGGTATAATCTGAGTGTGCGGCGCTGATTCGGGCAGAGCAAGACCAAATCCGAACACTTTTCTCCGCCACAAGACCGGATCGGCACTGGAAGCCCTCTCAATGGCCCTACTCCCCATTCTTGAATTTCCTGACCCGCGGCTGCGCACCCGCGCGGTGCCCGTCACCGTGGTGGATGACAGAATCAAGGGACTTGTCGATAACATGTTCGACACCATGTATGCGGCACCGGGGATAGGCTTGGCGGCCAGCCAGGTTGACGTTCATGAGCGGGTCATCGTGATAGATCTCAGTGAAGATCATTCAGACCCCCGTGTCTTTATTAATCCAGAGATCACCGTTATCGATGAAACACTGGGAACGTATGACGAGGGCTGCCTGTCTGTGCCCGGGTTTTACGAAACCGTTGAGCGGCCTCAGGTGATTGAAGTGACGGCGCTGGACAGGGCCGGAACGACCTTCACAGAGCGGCTTGATGGCCTCATGGCTATCTGCCTGCAGCATGAAATCGACCACCTTGAGGGTAAACTGTTCGTCGATTATTTGTCGCCTCTCAAGCGGCAGCGCATTCGCAGCAAGCTCGTAAAAGAGCAGAAGCGCCGCGCCTGATCGATGCCTACACCCCTTAAAGTTGTTTTTGCGGGCACCCCGGAATTCGCTGCCCGGCACCTCGAGGGCCTTATCGATAGCCCCCACCAGATTGTCTCAGTGATGAGCCAGCCAGACCGGCCTGCAGGGCGTGGAAAACGCCTCCAGCCCTCTCCGGTGAAGGCCTTGGCACTGGAGGCCGGCTTGCCTGTCTGGCAACCGGAGTCACTGAAAACCCCAGATAGCGAAGCAACCCTATCTGACTACGAGGCCGATATTCTGGTGGTCGTGGCCTACGGGCTGATACTGCCGGCTGCCATTTTGAGCGTGCCAAGGCTGGGCTGTCTCAATGTTCATGCATCACTGTTGCCACGGTGGCGCGGCGCGGCGCCGGTCCAACGCGCCATTGAAGCAGGAGATGCCGAGACCGGCGTCAGCATTATGGTGATGGAACCCGGTTTAGATACCGGACCCGTGCTCCTCACCCGCTCACTTCCCATCGAAGCCCATCACACCGGCGGCACGCTCCTTAATGATCTTGCTCAGCTCGGTGTGCCCGCACTCATCGAGAGTCTTGAACACATCGACGCACGGTTGACCACAGCAGCGCGACAAGAAGACAGTGAGGCTACCTACGCACGCAAAATTGCCAAGCAAGAAGGCGCGCTCGATTGGTCAGCCGATGCCATGACGTTAGCGCGCCGCGTACGGGCATTTCATCCGGCACCCGGTTGTTACACCCATCTGCAGGGTGACCGACTAAAAGTCCTCTCAGCTCATGCCCTGACTGAATCTCATCAAAGGCCGGATGGCGAGATCGTCGCAGCCGATGAGGCCGGCATTCGAGTCAGCTGCGGCACGGGACAACTGATCATCACTGAAGCCCAGCTCCCCGGCGCCAAGCCGCAGCCTGTTGCCACACTGTTACGTGGTCATCAGGCGCGATTTCAACCCGGGCAGCGCCTCGGCGGCGAGGACGCCTGTTGACTGTGTCCTCCCCCCGAGCCGTCGCGGCGAGCATTATTGGTCGGGTGCTCGCTGGGCAATCATTGAACCGGCTGCTGCCTGAAGCGCTGGACGCTGCGGACACCGCACAGCGGCCTCTATGTCAGGAGTTGGTGTATGGCACGCTCCGGGAATGGCCCTGCCTGGTTGAGGTCTGCCTCGGGTTTCTCGACAAACCACTGCGACGCAAGGATCAAGATGTCATGGCGCTGTTATGTGTCGGGCTCTACGAGATGCGGCATTTAAATACCCCATCCCACGCAGTCGTTTCAGAAACAGTTAACGCAGCACGCGTGCTCAAAAAGCCGTGGGCCACGGGCATGGTCAACGGCGTGCTTCGGACTTTTCAACGCAAGGACGGTGTCGCCGCCAAAGCGCTGTCGTCGGCAGCTCAGCTGGCACTGCCTGGCTGGCTTCACACTGAGCTGTGTGCTCAATATGGCGATGCTGCCGAGCAAATCGCCTTGGCCGCCCGACATCGACCGCCCATGACCTTGAGGGTCAACCAGCAAAAAAGTACCCGCGATGATTATCTGCACACGCTGACAGAAGCGGGTATTGGCGCGAAACCCTGTTCTGACTCTGAAGACGGTGTCGTGCTCAATCGCCCTGTTGATGTGGCGCTCTTGCCGGGGTTTGCCGAGGGCGCAGCCAGCGTGCAGGACAGCGCCGCGCAACTTGTTGCTCGTCTTTTGGCGCCTCAATCTGGAGAGCGGATACTGGACGCCTGCGCAGCGCCGGGTGGCAAGGCTTGTCATCTGCTGGAATTGCAGCCGGCGCTTGAAGAGCTAGTGGCACTGGATATCAGTGAGTCCCGCTTGCAACGCGTCGCTGAGAACAGCGCGCGACTGGGTCTCACGCTCACTCCGCTCGTGGCTGACGCCAGCGCACTCTCTGAAGCGCTACTGGACAAGCCTTTCGACGGCATTCTTGCCGACGTGCCCTGCTCGGCCACCGGCGTCATAAGGCGCAATCCAGACATCAAAATTCTCAGGGAACCCGCCGACATTGCTGCTTTTGCAAGTCAGCAACTGGCGATATTAGAGGGGCTCTGGCCGGCGCTAAAACCGGGCGGCAGGCTACTTTATGTGACCTGCTCTTTGTTAGCCGCAGAAAACGACGGCGTCATCGAAGCGTTCGTATCCACACACAATGCCCACATGGCACCCATCGAGCTTAAAACCGGTGTAGCGCGCCTACATGGCTGGCAGAGCCTTCCGGACCGGGATGGCGGCGATGGACTGTATTTCGCGATGCTGCAGAAACCCGCCGGGTAACGTCACCCCGCTAATCGCCAACGTGAGTAATCCACATGGCGTGGCGGGTTTCACTTGGTTTAAGGTGTCGGCGGGTCGTTGGGAGGGTCCAGAGGCCGGTGAAGATCATTATCCTCGGAGCGGGGCAAGTCGGCGGAACACTCGCTGAGCACCTTGCCGATGAGCAAAACGACATCACTGTTGTAGACGAGCAGGCCGCGACCCTGAAGCGGCTTCAGGAGCGTCTGGATATCCGGACGGTTCTGGGCAACGGTGCTCACCCCTCCACACTGATGAACGCCGGCGCAGAGGACGCTGACATGCTCATCGCCGTCACCGATAGCGATGAGATCAATATGCTGGCCTGCTGCGTCGCGTTTACCTTATATCGCACCCCCACCAAGATCAGCCGCGTGCGGTCCGCAGACTATCTCGCCAAACACAAGTCACTATTTGAATCAGGCGCTATTCCCGTCGATGTCATCATTGGCCCGGAACAACTGGTGACAAAAAACATCGAGCAACTGATCGCCAACCCGGGATCTCTGCAAGTGCTCGATTTTGCCGATGGCCGAATCCGATTGGTTGCTGTTAGAGCTGTCACCGGCGGACCCATTGTCGGCCGGGAGCTGCAGGAAATTCGCGAGCACATGCCCGGGGTCGACACCCGGGTAGCGGCGATCTTCAGGCGAGGTGGAGACCCCATCATCCCCGAAGGATCGACGGTGGTGGAACCCGACGATGAAGTGTTTTTCATTGCGGCGCGTGAGCATATCCGAGACGTCACATCGGAGCTTCGGGACGTCGACAACCCCTACCATCGCATCATGATTGCGGGAGGCGGCAACATTGGCGCCACACTCGCCAAACGCTTGGAGAAGCAATATCAGGTTAAGGTCATAGAGCGCGCCTACGACCGCTGCCGGGTGCTGTCAGATATGCTGGAGAACAGCATTGTCCTGCACGGCAGCGGCAACGAACCTCTATTACTGCAACAAGAAAATATTGAAAACACCGACGTCTTTTGTGCGCTGACCGACAATGACGAATCCAACATCATGATGTCGATGCTGGCGAAGCGCCTGGGCGCAAAAAAAGCGATCACACTGATCACCAACTCGGCTTATGCAGACCTGATTGGCGAAGAAATCGATATCGCCATCTCACCGCAGCAGATCACAATCAGCAGCCTGCTCATGCACGTGCGGCGCGGCGACATCAATGCCGTCCACTCGCTTCGTCGCGGTGCCGCCGAAGCCATCGAGGTCACTGCGCACGGAGACACGCGCTCATCCAAGGTTGTAGGGCGGCGGTTGGACGAATTAAACCTCCCTTCAAGTGTAACGGTGGGCGCCATCCTGCGCGGTGAGGAGGTGCTGATAGCGCACGGCCATGTCGTGGTGGAAGCCAATGATCACGTCATTCTGTTTCTGACAGACCGCACACAAATCTCTGCTGTCGAAAAACTCTTTGCTGTGGGATTCGGCTTTATCTGATGCAGTTCGCCATGGCATTCAAAATCATTGGCGTTTTACTGATTTTGTTCAGCACGGCAATGTTGCCACCCCTGTTCCTGTCGCTCATTGCACAGGACGGTATTGAGTCCGCATTCGCAATGGGACTCGCCGCAACACTCTTTGCGGGTGTCGCGCTGTGGCTGCCTACCCGCAATCTGAGCAGAGACCTCAATATTCGCGACGGTTTTATGGTTACCGCCCTGTTCTGGGTGGTTTTGGGCTTGTTCGGGGCCATACCGCTTTGGCTGGTTTCCGATCTGGGCTTGACCCCGATAGCGGCCATTTTTGAATCGATTTCCGGCCTTACCACCACAGGCGCCACGGTGATTACCGGTCTAGATGACTTACCTCAATCGGTCCTCTTCTATCGGCAATTACTGCAGTGGCTGGGTGGCATCGGCATCATTGTGCTCGCAGTCGCGGTCCTGCCTATGCTTGGGATTGGCGGCATGCAGCTCTATCGAGCTGAAAGCGCAGGCCCCTCCAAAGACCGGAAGCTCACACCGCGTATCACCAGTACAGCCAAGGCGCTGTTCGGCATCTATTTGTTGCTGACGATTGCCTGTGCTGCCAGTTATTTTGCTGCCGGCATGTCCACTTTCGACGCCATCTGTCATGCCTTCTCGACGGTGGCCATCGGTGGCTTTTCCACCCACGACGCGAGCCTTGGTCACTATGAGCAGAACCGCGTTTTGTTGGTGAGCTCAGTCTTCATGTTGCTATCGGCGATTAACTTCGGGTTGCACTTCATCGCTCTGCAACGCCGCAATGTGCGCGTCTACGCACAGGACTCCGAAACCGCTTTTTTCATCACCGTCATCGCCTCGGCGACGCTGGTTGTCTGCTGCCTGCTACTCACAACGGAAACCCTCGGGCTTGAAGACAGCGTGATTCACGGCCTGTTCCAGACTATCTCTATTGCAACGACCACCGGTTTCACCACCCAGGACTTTTCTGTCTGGCCGCTCTTCCTGCCGATACTGCTTCTTATACTGAGCTTTATGGGTGGATGTGTCGGCTCTACTGGCGGCGGCATGAAGGCTATGCGCATTCTTCTTATCTTCCGCCAGGGTGTCAGAGAGCTGCGCCAACTGCTTCACCCCAACGCGGTGATTCCGTTAAAGCTGGATGCTCGGCGGGTACAAACCGAGGTGATCAGCGCCGTCTGGAGCTTTTTTGCGGTGTACATGTTCTGCTTTGTCTTGATATGGCTGGCCCTGCTGGCGACCAACCTAGACTTTATTTCCGCATTCTCTGCTGTCGTCGCCACCATGAATAATCTGGGACCCGGTCTGGGTGAGGTTGCGAATGATTACGGCGTGGTCAGTGAGGCTGGCAAGCTGGTTCTGTGCCTGGCCATGCTGATGGGTCGCCTTGAGGTCTTTACGCTGCTGGTGCTGTTGACGCCGGCCTTCTGGCGACATTGATTCCCTTCTTAATCTAGGCGTTTGCGATCTGAGTGGTGCCGCTCCCTCGGGCGCGCATTGTGTCGGCCTATTTGGATGCCCGCGACTGCTGAATGACCTCATAGGCAGCCGTAATCTCCTGAGCACGCTCGGTAGCCACTCTCAGCAGCTCGTCGGGCACCCCCTCTGCAATCAATTTGTCGGGGTGGTTTTCGCTCATGAGTTTGCGGTAACGCCGCTTGAGGTCTGCGTCAGAGACGTCGGCGTTTAGACCCAAAGCGGCATAAGCCGTATTCAGCTCAGACTCAGGACTGCGTTGGGCGTAGCCTCCCTGCCCCGCAGATTGCCGATATGCGCCTTGCTGAAACTGCGCCTGAGCGTTGACCATTGAAATGAGCTGATCCACCTCGCGGCGCGGCAGCGTCAGCAACTCTCCCAATCGGTACAAGGCGTTGCGCTCGGTCTGCGAGAACGTGCCGTCAGCCAACGCAATGCCGACCAGAAATGCCATCAATGTGTGCTGCGCCTGACGCCGCGGACCAAGGCAATCATTGAACTTAGCTACAGTCGGCGAGGGGTCAAAGCCTGCGGCAGAACCGGTTTTAAAATGCTCAATCGCACTGCGGCGCTGCGCCGCATTCAACCTCAGCTGGGCGAATAGTGCCTCTGTCTGAGCCACTTCGGCCTCGGATACACGACCGTCCGCCTTGGCGACAAACCCCAGCAGGGTAAAGGTGGTCTCAAAGAACTGCGCCCGCATAATATGCACAGCCTCGGGGCCTGATAGCTGCAGTGCACGCCACAAGCCCCTGTCAAAAGCGTGGCCAAGCACCAAACCAAACAACAGCCCGGCCGGACCAAACGCGATAAACCCAATAAAGCCCGCTATCACCTTGCCCGTGATCTGTGTCATCACCTTACCCCTGACTCATCCGCCAGTGGCGCTGCAGACCAGTCGTAATGATCAACCAAACCTCGAGGCCGGCACCGAAATCGCTTGTATTGCCATTGATACTGCCGCTCATTGCCCGCGATCAGCTTCTCAACACCCAGATTGATGGCGCTCAGGGCCTCGAGGGTGTCGTCGCTATGCACGCCCGGCTCGGCAGGGCGGTATACCGCACGGAAACCTCTCTCGGTGCGCAAAACCGTGCCCATAACGGGCGCCGCACCTGACTTTCTGATCAGATTGGAGGCCAGCGCTGCCGTAAAACACGGCACGCCGAAAAAAGGCGCATTCAAGCCGGCATTTTCATCATTGGGAACCTGATCGGGCAGAATGCCAGTAATGCCGCCGGCCCGCACCGACCGCACGAGCTCAGCGATACCACGCGGTGTCGTGGGTACCAACTTTCCACCTGTGCGTTGACGTCCACTATGCACAAGTTGATCAAGCTTTTTCAAAGGTATCGGCTCATACAGGGCCACCAGATTTCCCAGAGTGGCGAGATGCATACCCAGCAACTCCCAATTACCCAGATGTGGGCCCAGGACGATCACACCCTGCCCTGACGCCAGCGGTTCAGTGACGCAGCTTAGGCCGTCAACCTCGAGCATTGCCGCTGTGCTCGCCCAAGGCTGCGCCCACACTCGGCCCATTTCGGCTGCTAACTCACCGGTCGACTGAACGCTTTGTCGGGCCAACACTCGGCGCTTGACGGGCGTCCACTCCGGGTAAGCCAACTCGAGGTTGCGAATGGCGACTCGCCGCATACGCTGGTTGCAGTGATACAGGCCTGCACCCACGAACCTGCCCAGCGCGCGGGCCCAGACGAGCGGCATCAGACGCGTCACCGTGAACATCAGTTTGATGAGCAAGATAACGGTCCACTCCAACCAGAGGGGTTTGGGCGATGCGGGCATAGGTTAAGGGGAATTTGCCAGAGTCAGTGTTGGAAAAGTGATTATGGTGAGGGCAACGCAGTTATACTAACGCCTCTCATCGACTTTGGGTTGTTCTTCGTGGCGCCTGCAACATTTCAAGAGGTTATCCTGCGGTTGCAGGATTACTGGGCAAAGCACGGCTGCGTGGTTTTACAGCCTCTCGACATGGAGGTGGGCGCCGGCACTTTTCATCCAGCGACCTTTCTGCGCGCGCTGGGGCCAGAAAACTGGAACGCCGCCTATGTTCAGCCCAGCAGGCGCCCAGCCGATGGACGCTACGGTGAGAACCCCAATCGCCTGCAACACTACTACCAATTTCAGGTCGTGATGAAACCCTCTCCGAGCGATTTTCAGGACCTTTATTT
>JACETJ010000029.1 GCA_013911345.1 Congregibacter sp. | reverse complement strand
GCCTTGGCGGTGATGCCTCTGGGCTCTCCGAAATAAATACCGCCAGTCAACTCTCGGACAATGAGTATATCGAGTCCCGACACCAGTTCTGGTCGCAGGCTCGAGGCTGCCGCCAATTCCGGAAAAAGTAGCGCCGGGCGATAGTTACAAAACAAATCCAGATCTGATCGAATGGCCAGCAACCCTCGCTCAGGGCGATCAGAAGCTGGCAGCCCATCCCACTTGGGGCCGCCCACGGCACCGAGCAAAATCGCATCGGCGTCGCGCGCCAATGCCCGAGTCGATTCCGGATAGGCTTGTCCCTCGAGATCAATCGCTATCCCACCGAGATTGCCTTCAGTGAATACCAATTCAAGAGCAAACCGCTCACTGACCGACTCCAGCACACGCCTAGCTTCAGACACCACTTCTGGTCCGATTCCGTCACCGGGGAGAAGCAGCACGCTACGTGTCACAGTGAAATATCCTCGAACACCCATGGGAAGCGATCACGGTGCTGACGCTCAAATGTTTCAATGGCCTCCGCGCGCTCAAGCGTAATGCCAATATCATCGAGCCCTTTCAATAAACAGTCCCGTCGGAACGCATCGACCTCGAAAGCCCATATCTCGCCGTTGGGCAACGAAACCGTGCAGGTCTCAAGGTCAACGGTCAGGCTATAGCCGACCTCAGCATGAAGCGCTTCAAATAGCGTATTCACCTGAACCTGAGACAAGGCCACGGGCAAGATGCCATTTTTCAGCGCGTTGGATCGAAAAATATCTGCAAAACTGGGTGCAATCACAGCCCGAAAACCGAAGTCGTCCATCGCCCACGCCGCATGCTCACGACTCGATCCGCAACCAAAGTTTTCGCGAGCGAGGAGAATCGAGGCTCCGCGGTACCGCGGCATGTTCAGCGGGAATTTGGGGTTGAGTGGCCTCTGGCTGTTATCCGCATCCGGCACACCCTCATCGAGGTATCGCAACTCGTCGAAGAGGTTAGGCCCAAAACCAGAACGCTTGATCGACTTCAAAAACTGCTTTGGAATAATCAAATCAGTGTCGACATTTGCTCGATCCATCGGTGCGACAAGGCCCTGGTGGGTGGTAAACGGCTTCATGCTCCACTGCCCCCGTTCTGGGTGGCTTCCACCACCGATACAAACCGCCCCGCCACCGCTGCTGCTGCTGCCATGGCCGGGCTGACCAGGTGGGTCCTGCCACCGCTTCCCTGGCGCCCCTCGAAGTTACGATTAGAGGTGCTCGCGCATCGCTCGCCGGGGAGCAAGCGATCGGCATTCATCGCCAGACACATAGAGCAGCCCGGTTCACGCCACTCCATTCCCGCATCGATAAAAATGCGATCAAGCCCCTCCGCTTCCGCTTGAGCCTTGACCAGCCCGGACCCCGGCACCACCAACGCTTTTCGAATAGAGGGCGCTACCTGACGCCCCTCAAGCACCTGCGCTGCAGCCCTGAGGTCTTCTATGCGTGAGTTAGTGCAGGAACCAATAAAAATGGCATCGGGTTGAATATCCGAGATCGCCATACCTTCTGTCAGGCCCATGTAGTCGAGCGCTCTGGACAACCCGATCCGAGCGGTCTCATCTGGCATGTCGGCCATGGAAGGCACGCGGCCATTGACTGAGGCCACCATCTCCGGGGAGGTTCCCCAGGTAACATGAGGCTCGATAGCAGCGCCATCGATCACGATGCTCCGATCAAAAGCGGCGCCATCGTCACTATGAAGCGTTCTCCACCAGGCCTCGGCGGCATCCCAACCAGCGTCTTTGGGCGCCAACGGTTTGTCACGAAAATAATCCAGCGTCACATCATCGACAGCCACCAAACCACAGCGGGCTCCGGCCTCTATCGCCATGTTACACAGCGTCATGCGGCCCTCCATGCTGAGAGACCGAATCGCCGCGCCACAGAACTCAATCGCGAAACCCGTGCCGCCCGCAGTGCCAATCTGCCCTATGACCGCCAGCGCAATATCCTTTGCGGTCACACCCGCAACCAACTGACCCGTCACCTCGACGCGAAAGTTCTTCATTTTGTTCTGGATCAGACACTGGGTCGCCAACACGTGCTCAACCTCGGAAGTGCCAATACCCTGGGCCAAGGCGCCAGCTGCACCGTGCGTAGAAGTGTGGGAGTCACCACATACAACAGTCATGCCCGGCAACACCGCGCCCTGCTCGGGCCCCATGACATGGACGATCCCCTGACGCGCGTCGTTGAGCGGTATTTCGACCACATCAAAGGCCTCGCAATTGTCATCAAGCGTTTGCAACTGCAAGCGTGATACCGCATCAGGCAGCGCTGCCAAGCCAGCATCTCTCTCGCTCTTCACTGTAGAGACGTTGTGATCCGGGACCGCCAAATTGGCGTTTTTTCGCCACAAACCACGTTCCGCCAGAGCGAGCCCCTCAAATGCTTGGGGCGAGGTCACCTCGTGTAACAGATGGCGGTCGATGTAAATCAACGCGGTACCGTCTTCGCGCTGCTCAACCAGATGGGCATCCCATAGTTTGTCGTAGAGGGTTTTTGCCATGACACCGAACTCTCGCTGCTAAATGGGTCACCGAAGCACCGAACAGGACACGCGATCCTGCCACGCGCTCGGGCTCCAAAAAAGGCGCGGAGTATAGCATCGAAGCTAAGCAGAGACAGGATTTGCGCCTGATATGAGGATGGCCGTCATGGATCTCACTCACGCCGACCCCCACCATCTCCAGTGATGGGATTTCGTTATGCGTGCCTGAGCCGCCAGCAGCGATGTATTCGCTGATTGCGGGCAAAGTCCACGGGAATAGATTCCTGTGAGACGTCTGTCACTTGCCAAGTATCGACGAGCGCGGCATCCAACTCGAATCGGCGGTAGTTGGTCGAGAAATACAGCACACCTTCCGGGCTCAAGCGCGCCATGGCCAGTTGCAGCAGAGGCAGGTGATCCCTTTGCACAT
Organism: Congregibacter sp.; assembly: GCA_013911345.1. Next base: position 9,198 of record JACETJ010000029.1, on the reverse strand, counting down.
CAAAATCCGGCGCGCCCTTGGAATTCGAGAAAGACGGCGGGTCTACCATGATGACATCGTAAAGGCGCGTATCTTGCTCCAACCATGCGCGGACGTCTGCCCTGACACCCCGGTGCTGACGATCAGACAGGCCATTGAGCGCCAAATTGGCTTGAAACCAGTCGAGATACGTCGCGGAGCTGTCGACGCTGGTGCTGGTCGTCGCCCCACCCAAAGCAGCATGCAGCGTTGCCACGCCGGTGTAGCTAAATAGATTGAGAAAGTGTTTGTCTTTGGCTTCTTTGCCAAGCCAGAACCGCAGGGGTCTATGATCCAGGAACAAGCCGGTATCGAGATAGTCGTGCAAATTTACCAAGACCTTAACGGCGCCTTCTTGCACCACCAGCCGGTCCCGCTTCTCGGCCAAGCGCCGATATTGGTCAGCGCCCCTCTGCCGAAGCCGCTTCTTGACGGCAAAGTCGCTGTCGGACGCTACCGAAAAGACCTGCTGTGCAGCCTCCACCAATGTGGCCAACCGACGCTGCGCTTTGCTTTCTGGCACTTCTTTGGGCGCAGCATACTCTGCAATGTGAAGTCGGCCCTCATAGACATCTATCGCGGCGGAGTATTCGGGGATATCGGCATCATAAATCCGATAACAGGACACACCCTCGCGCTTTAACCACGGTTTAAGCTTGCGCAGGTTCTTCCTGAGTCGATTAGCCACCACTTCTGCTTCATCAGAGAGAGGCTGGGTCACGTCGGATACCAGCGGAGTTGTCGTCGCGTCAGCCAGCGGCTTGAATCGGTTGTCATCTGAGAGCTCGAACTGCAGGCAGTGCAGTTCTAAACGCCCATTGTGAAACCGGTGCCGCTTGGCGGCTTTAAGGCCCATTGCCTTTCCCAGACTGATGTCAGAGGTGAGCACCGCTGCGGACCAGTTATTGAACTCACTACTCAGAAGCCCCCCGAGGGCATTGTAGAGGTGAGGCAAGGCATCAGAGTCCCCCATTCGCTCCCCCCAAGGCGGATTAACCACCACCAGCCCACCATCAAGCGCTCGGTGCGTCGGCTTAACCACCGCTTCGAGTCCCTTGCATCGTATGCGAACCATTTCCTCTAAGCCGAGCCGAGCAATATTTTCCTGAGATCGACGGACTGCCTGAATATCACCGTCATACCCTCTGATCTCGATGTCCGCTGTGCCAGCTGCACGGGCGCGCGCCTCTGCCTCAGCCCGAATGACGTGCCACTGCTGCTCGTCATGCCCCATCCAGCCATGGAAGCCAAAAGTGGTTCTTAGGAGCCCCGGTGCTCGATCCAGTGCCATCATCGCGCCTTCAAGCAACAGCGTCGAAGAACCACACATTGGATCAAGCAACGCACCACCATTCTGACTCCGCTCAGGCCATCCAGCCGCCCAAAGCGCCGCCGCCGCGATGTTTTCCTTCAGCGGCGCCAGCCCCCCACTCAATCGGTAGCCACGGCGGTGCAGGCTTTCCCCGCTGAGGTCCAAACCGATCGAGATCGAGCCTTTTTGAAGTCGCGCAACGATTCGCAAGTCCGGCTCTTTCACATCAACCATTGGGCGGTTCAGACCCGCCTCGCGGAACTGATCAACGATCGCATCTTTAATGCGTCGGGCGCCGAACTGTGCATTACGAATGTCTGCACTTCGCCCCGAGAAATCGACCATCAGCGAACCGCTCGTCGATACGTGCTCAGTCCAGCGTATGGAGCTTGCTACTTCATAGAGGTCGTCCGCAGACTGCGCAGGCCAAGCTCCCAGCTCAAGCACAATCCGGTTCGCCATCCGGCTCCATAAACAGGCTCGATAGGCGAGCCCCAAAGCTCCCTCGAAGGCAACTCCTATCGGCCTCTCAACAATCGACTCGGCGCCCAGTTGGCGCAGCTCTTGAGCTAAATAGACGCCGACGCCAGCGGGACAGGTAGCCAAAAACCGATGGGTCACGGCGTCGCTACCCCACGCTCAATGAGATAAATATCACGCAGCAAACGGCGCCATGTGTCGTACTGGGATTCTAGGGTCCCCTCGAGACGAACGACCTGATCTTGTGTCTGCATCACCGTGGGCTGACTCTCTCCGTCAAAGGCTTCAGCTAGTTCGAACAGGGCCTGCTCCTGCATACGAAATGAACGATAGGCGGCGTACTCGGCCTGCATACGAGAGAATTCGCTGTCACCCTCGTTCTCTTCACGATTTGCGGCCCTTCGCTCATAACGCTCCAGCCATTCAGATTGTTCAAGCGTGGCCTCTCGCCAAAGAGCGTAGGTGGGTCCAACCCGACTTGCCAAGTCGACGTACTGCTCGTCGATGGTGTCGCAGAAAAGATACTCCTGGTTACGAATACGCTCGACTCGCCCAAGCATGGGATCATCGGCCGCCGGCAAACGCACCAACCGCCAACCACTCTCTGACCGTTCAATCATTCCCGAGAACGCCGCCGGCGCCAGGGTCTCGGCGTACGCCACAGCGGCTGCCTCAATCAAGTTGCGTCGGCCGTCCGGGCTCATATCACTCCAGATTGCCAACAACCGATTGCTCACACCATTGAAAATGCCCGCGAAGCCAGCTCTGTCCTGTAAATCCTGACGAAACGCAAATGCTTGATCGAACCAGAGGCTGCCCAGCGCATCCTCAGCCCGCACATGCAGCATCAGATCTCTGCCATCCGAATGCAGGATTTGTGTACGAATCGATACCGGAACGAGCGCGGAGACCTCGGGCACCATCCGGATAACACCCCACTGATTGCTGCGCATGAGCGTGTCTCTCAACTCACCCGCCAACAGCTGGCTTTCGAGCCGCCTGACTGCCGCGATCGGAGAGTTATCTTCTTGCGGGACACCGGGGTCAAAGAGTTCCACAGCAATGTCCAGGGCGGGCGGGACAGGCACACGAGCAATCTGCAGAGGCTCAACCGAGTCCCAGGCGGGCTGAACATCAGCTACCGTTTTTTGAGGCGAGACCGTAGCGGGCGCACAGCCAGCCGAACAGCAAAAAGCAATAATAAGCAGTAAACGGGTCACCTTAGAATGCACCCTCGCCGGACAGATCCTCCTCGGTGGTACAGACTCGCCCGCGGCTCAGCGTTTCGATACATCGATAACCTCGTGCTGCTGGGTCATAGCGTGAAAAAATGCGCGCCACTTCCATATCTCGCGCGACACCGGGCGCAATCAGTGCAGTGCGCTGCGAGAGGGACAGCCCGTCCGCCGAGCGAACAAACCGGTGTTTGATCAGCAGACCATCTGGCAGCAACACGTGAAAGTGGAGCTGCTGACCATCCCACCAACATGTTTCTGCGCCCAGCTGACTGGGTGCCGACCGCAATTTTTGGAGGTCACAAGTCAGCGCAAAGCTGTTCTCTCGCTCTATCCGAACCCGCTGAGAATCCTGATGCACCTCCAGCAATTCGGGCTCAGTGACCAGCTCGGCCATTTTCGCCACCGCAACCAGCTTATTGAGGTCGCCTAGAGGCACTCCCTGATAGCTGGCACCCCGCTCTGCCGCCTCGCTACGCCGCCTCAGTTCACGTTGCACCTCACGAAATGACGCGTTGACCTGAGTCTGCACACTGTCACTCCGCGCGTAGTCGATCTCCCAATGTCCCGACATATCTGGGACGGGGCTATCTGAGTTCGACATAGGCAGCGGGTCACTGGCACAAGCGACCAGAAAGAGCGCCAGACAGATCTGCGGCGACGTCAGCGATATCCAATTAACCATAGCGCAGCGTCGAGCGCGCCTGAGACTCACCGATGAATACCTCATGCTTCTGAAGGTCGCGCAAACCCACGGCGCGCAATGCTCAACCAGTACACAAGCGAATGTTTCCCACCCTAGCCAGAATCACCCGCACTGAGCACAACCCCACACATTAAATCCCGCTATTCGTGGCGTACCCGGTAGATACATTTGGTCAAGTGAATCAATCGAGAACCCTGCCGACGAAATCCAATTCACTATCGGACGATTCAGATTGCAACCGCCAAGTAAACGTGACCAAAGCGGATTAACGCGCGCCTGCCACCGAGCCACTGAATCATCCGGGGCCTCTCCATGCTCGCAAAATACCAGCTGACCACCGGGCCTCAACACTCTGCGGATTTCAGACAAGGCCGCCTGTCCATCAGGGATGGTGCACAAGCTGAAGGTCATCAGAACCGTATCAAAAGCCTCGTCTGGCAAGGGCATGTCTTCCGCTGACCCCTCCAAGAACTCAAGTGGCACACCGAGCTGATCCGCCCTGCTTTGGGCCAGAGTCCAACTCGTCGCGCACGGATCAATGCCTAAAATTGAGTCGACACGTGTGGCGTCGTAATAAGGTAGGTTGTGACCCGCCCCGACCCCGATCTCCAATACCCGACCCGCAGCCAGCGGCACGACTTTCTCACGCTGCTTCAAAATTGGCTTGGTACCGCAGGCACATGTCACTAGGCGCGGCACAATCTTATCGTTGTAGAAGCCCATCACTCCCCCCATCCCTCTTTGCTAAAAGCCTGCATACCGGAGTTAACGCCACATCCGGGTCACTCTTCAAGGAGTCCACCGAGGACCTTAGTCCTCTTGCGACATCCCACCTTGCGCCGCTCGAGCCGCTGCCGCTTGCGCCTCCAGCGCCTCACTCAGCGCGGCCTCCAACTGATGCGGGTCTTGCGGCCTTTCAGCCTCAGGGTAGGCGTCGGGGTCGATTCGACGCATTTCTTCTTCGATCCAATGGGAAACCTTTTCCATCAGCTCCGCCGCGCTTTCACCAGGAGACGGCGCTATGGGGGGGCCGAAGGAGACAGCCGCAGTGCCGGGGATAAAGGTAAAACTCTTTCGCGGCCAACACCGCGCTGATGCGACAGCGATTGGCACAATACTAGCCCCAGTCGCAATCGCCAGTCTGGCGGCGCCCGTTTTGTAGACGCCCTGTTCTCCTCGCTCCGACCGGGTGCCCTCCGGAAACATGATCACCCACTTCCCTCGATCCATCAGCGTCTCTCCGAGCGAGGCGACCTTGTTCCAGGCATCACCCCGGGCGCTGCGATCAATATGAATCATATTGAGGCAAGCCATCGCCCACCCAAAGAACGGTATGTAAAGAAGCTCACGCTTGAACACGTAAGCCAGCGGGTGCGGCATCCGGCTGGCAAAGAAGAATGTCTCCCAGGTGGACTGGTGTTTCGGACAGAGAATGATACGTTGATTATCTTCAGCAGAGGGCAACGCCTCCTCGCCAGTCACTGTGTAGCGAATACCGCCGACGAAGCGCACCGCTTCGACCGCACCTCTCAGCCAAGGTCTTGCCAGATACCACCACCTCGCATCCGGTCCGATGAAAGGCGCAGTAAGGATAATGACAGATGCTGCGGGGATGACCGTGACCGCCATCCACAGAAATACCAGCACCGAACGAAGTGGTCGCATCAATCGCCCCACTGATCCTGCTTCAAGTTGCGCATCTCAAATGATCGTCGCATGAACTTTCGGCACCTCAGGCCCGTAATCGGGGGGCATTAAACCAGAAACAAGCCACCTCGGTCAGCCCAGCGCTTTATGGGTCTTGCGTCCCTCCTTATAATGCGCCCACCGGAGATGTCTACATGAAGAAACCCCCTTCCAAAACCGACTTGCGGGCGCGTCTGCAACGCCAGACTGACGCATTTCTGTCATCCGGGGGTAAGGTGCAAGAGCTTCAGACTGGTGAGAGCGCCTACGATCGCGATCGAGCGCCTCCCCCAGCGCCCCTGTTTGAGACCCGCCGCAGCGAACGCACACCCCTTACTGACGTGGTTGCCGCGCTGGACGCGCGACGGGCGGCAAAGCGCGCTAGAACCAAGGTGGTACGACGACGCACTCCGAAGAAACGACGACAAGTCGTATACGACGACTTTGGCGAGCCCCTGAGAGTCGTTTGGGTGGAGGAGTAGCCCGCGCACGATGATTGCGGGCCCGGTCGAACGCGGGCGAACTAACGTGAACTGGGCATCCTCCACCGGCGTACTGTAAGCACCTTCTTGCCGCGTAGGCGCATATGATTATCCTCACAGAAACAATCGAGGTACCGCGACCGTTAGAAAGCTGCTTTCGTTATGTCGCTGATTTCAGAACCACCGTGGAGTGGGACGCCACCGCGGTCGAGGCGAAAAAGCTGAGTCCAGGCCCTATCGACAAGGGTACCCGCTTCTCTGTGCGCTGCAGAGCAGGCCGCGGGCATCTTCAGCTATGCTACGAAGTCGTTGAACATACACCTTGGCAGTGTCTCGTCCTCGAAGGGCGCGGGCGTTGGTTCACGGTCAAAGACGTCATCACGTTTGAATCCCTCGGCGAGAACCTCACTCGCATCCAGTATGTCGCGGAGTTCACGTTTCGGACCGGGTTACAGCGTATGGCTAAGCGCGCCGAACCGGGTTTCAGAAAGATGGGCCGAGCGAGCTTGAAAGGTCTCAGCCAAGCTCTACGGGACGAAAACCCCTCACCCCAGATCTCAACGAACACTCGGAGAAAAGACAGCAAATTAGCGACTGCGCTCGCTTGCTTCACTCGCTATGGGTACCGCAGAGGGCGGAAAATCTGGCTACCCATGAGTGCCGACATGACCGGCAAACAGGTTGTGCTGACCGGCGCCAATGCGGGCCTGGGATTTGCCACCGCAGTCTCATTGCTGGAAGCCGGCGCCACACTAACCGTTGTCATTCGCGACGCCACTAAAGTCGAGAGCATGCAACAAGCGCTCAAAGCTGAGACGGGCAGGCAGGCGGATCACGTGGAGCTTGCGGATTTGAGCTTGCTGGGCGAGGTTTCGGCACTCTCTGAACGATTGCTTGCCCGGGGCAAGCCGATCGACGTGTTGATCAACAACGCCGGGGCGCTATTCAACGACTTCGCCGAGACAACAGAAGGCATTGAACGCAGCATTGCCCTTTTGCTGCTATCGCCCTGGAAGTTAACCGAATCCCTTCTACCGCTGCTCCAGGATCACGCTCAACCGGCTCGAATCATCAACGTCGTCTCCGGTGGCATGTACACCCAGAAACTGCGGTGCGATGACTTGATTATGACGGCTGACAATTACAACGGCAGCGTGGCCTATGCCCGCGCTAAACGAGCGCTCACCGTTCTGACTGAACTGTGGGCCGACTCATGGGCAAGGCACAACATCGCCATCAACAGCATGCACCCGGGCTGGGCCGACACGCCGGGCGTACAGACCTCGCTCCCCGGGTTCCGTCGCATCACCAAACGCGTGCTTCGCTCGCCGGCCGAAGGCGCCGACACTATCACCTGGCTGGCCCGGGCTAGCGAGGCAGATCAGGTGAGCGGCAAACTCTTCCTGGATCGCGAGCCTCGGACAACCCACCTGCGAGCACGCACAAAAGAAAAACCTGAAGAACGGGGTCGACTGCTAGGTTGGCTGAACGAAACAGTCAGTGCATTGAAACTGGTCAATAAGGCTTGAGCGCGCCCATGTGAGCCGTTAGTGTCTCAGGCGATCTCCGCGTGGAACACATCATGAGCAGTGCCATCGAACACTTTGAGCCTCACTTCGAAGAAGCCGCGATAGACGATGTCGTTCGGCGGCTGACACAGACCCGCTTCCCCGATGCCGAAACCGTAGAGGATTGGCAGCAGGGGGTGCCGCTCAGTTATTGCCAGGAGCTGGTCCGCTACTGGCGCGAGGAGTACAACTGGCAACGCGTGCCCACATTGCTCAATCAGTACGACAACTTCATCACTGAAATTGACGGTATTAAGATCCATCTCCTCCACATCAGGAGCCCCCATTCGCAGGCGCAGCCGCTTCTCATCACCCATGGCTGGCCCGGATCGGTACTGGAATTTCTCGACATCATCGGCCCACTCACGGACCCAACACAGCACGGAGGTGATGCAACAGATGCCTTCCATTTGGTCATTCCCAGCCTGCCTGGATTTGGATTCTCCGATCAACCTACATCTCCAGGAGTCGGAGTGGAGCGCATTGGCGCTATGTGGGATCAACTGATGCTCCGACTGGGCTACGAACGCTATGTGGCCCAAGGCGGCGACTGGGGCTCCTTAGTGACCCACGCCGTGCTGTTGCACCCAGAAACCCACTGCCTCGCCGGTCACGTAAACCTGCCAATAATCATGCCCGATGAGCACACTATGAGCGGTACCGACCCCGCCGAACAACCCACGCTTGCCGCCGCAATGCACTATCAGGAGCATGAGGCTGGATACTCCAAACAGCAGAGTACCCGCCCGCAAACGCTTGCCTATAGCCTGGCGGACTCGCCCGTGGGACAAATGGCTTGGATCGTCGAAAAATACGCGACTTGGACAGACTGTGTACGCGATGGCACTCGCCATCCAGAAAATGCCATCCACAGAGATGTCCTGCTCGATATTGCTACCCATTACTGGATGACTAATACCGGGGGTAGCAGTGCAAGGCTCTACTGGGAGAGTTTTACTCAAGGGGACTATCGCCCTATCGCCTTACCGATCGGTCTATCGTTATTTCCCAAGGAGCTGTTTGTGTGCACCGAGCGCCTGGCTCAAACGCGGTACCAACAACTGGTGACGTTTAACGATCAACATGAGGCAGGTGGCCACTTCGCATCCTTGGAGCAACCCGAAGAACTGATCGGCGATATCCGGGCATGGCGGGCCACGCTGCAGGAGCAGGAACTCATCTGACATGGCTACCGCAAAGAGCCCCTATGACCTCGGTTCCCAGGAGGCAAGCTATTGGCATGCCCGGCACCGCCTCGCTGCTGCGACAAGAGCACTTAACGAAAAGCTGGTCAGCACCGACATCAATCCAGAATTAGCCGAGGCACTCACAAAGAAAATTGAAGACCTCACGGCCGAACTGAGCCGAGCCGAACAAGTCGACGGCCTAGTCGATATGGCGAAACGGGGCGAGCGAGGCACCATCGATAATGTCATGGGCGAATTAGTCGCGATGGCAGGTAGAAGCCACCCCTGCTCGCCAGACTTGGTTTGGCAGGAGGAGCCCAACCGCATCACCGGTACCGTGACGTTCGGCCAAGCCTTTGAGGGCCCACCCGGGCATGTGCATGGCGGCTGGGTAGCCGGCGTCCTCGATCACCTCATGGGCATGACTCATGTGCGAACAGGCTACCCGGGAATGACAGGAGGCCTGTCGGTGAGATACCTGAAACCCACACCGCTGAATCAAGTGATACAGGTCAGCGCTGAGG
>JACETJ010000028.1 GCA_013911345.1 Congregibacter sp. | reverse complement strand
CAGGCCTGCCGTTGATCACTGTCTCATGCAGACTGGGGTTGTCGTCGATGAAGGCCACCACTCGATAGTCGGTGCCATGATTCAAGGCATTCAGCAATTGGCGGCCGGACTCGCCGGCACCGTAAATGATGACGCGTCGCGCATCTGCCCAGCTATTCGCCTGATGCCAGCCCCTGGAAATCAAACGCAGTCCACCGATGCCCACAAACAACAGTAGCCAGTAGACCAACGGCGCCGTGGCGGGCATTGTTGTCTCAGCAAAGAAGATCGCTGCACCCAATGCCACTGTCGAGAGACTAACCGCTTTAACCAGATCCCATACCGCCTGCTGGCCCATATAGCGAATAACCGACAGGTATAGGCCCTGAACACTGAAGATCAGTGCACTGGATATGAGTAATAGAAAAATGATGAGGGGTGGGAGCGACCCGAAAGCGGCGACCTGTGCATCACCACCAATAGCAGCGGCCCCAAAGAGCGCCCCTAAAACGACCACAAGATCGAGGACGAGCCAACCCGAGAAACGAAATGTTGCTGGGAATGAGCGTCGGGCGAACATCCAGATGACTGCGGAGACCGAATGAGCACTCATCGCACGGAACCGCGATGCCATCTTCTTGACCATACGCACCTGTACCACGCAACTGAATTCCAAGTGGATTCAGCTGGTTAGTTGGAAAGCGGTAGTTTAAGCCCTGCGACGCGCGTACACCACAGCCGCTATCGAGGGAATGGCTGATAAAAGTACCAGAAGCACAGGGAATACTCCGCCATTGACAGCCGTCACAGCCAGCGGAAATTGCCACACCACCTGCATTGCCAACAGGCCGAGTGTGACGGTTAAAGGACCGCCGGTCAGCAACGTCAGGCGCTGGTACGCATGATCACGGTGGGCGACGTGAGGCGGTTCGCCAGACACAATCCTAATGCACAGGGTCATACCTGTGTCGATCAAAAACGGCATCATCAAAATAAGCCAGGCCGCACCTACAATTGGATCAGTGGCTGCGGCCATCAAGCCCAGCAATGCCAGAAAAAACCCCAGTGGGATAGCGCCCGCATCACCCATAAACAACTTGGCTGGCGGCCAGTTGAACCAGAGCATCGGAGCGCAACACACGAATAGCAGTGCACACAGCCAGCTCAAATCGGCATTCTGCGTGGTGCCAAACACTGCGATGAGACCGAGGCCCGTCGCGACACACAGCGCCTGAGTGGTCACGAAACCATCAGTGCCATCCATAAAGTTGACCAGATTAATACACCAGGCAACACCAACCCCAAACACCAATAACAGCACAACGTGAGCGAAGACATCTGCAAATACCATCCAAGGCAGAGCAATCCCCGCGGCGAGATAGCAAACCAGGCGAACACCACTCGGAATGCCCCACCGATCATCGAGCAAGCCGATGGCCACGAGACCCACCATGATCAGCGAGACCGCCTTACCACCCGGTAGCGCCGAGGTCGACGCCACACTCAGCGCCAGCAAGGTCATGGGAACCACGCCACCACTGACGACCGTCGGGGAGCTGTGCAGGCTCCGCTCGTTGGGGTAGTCAACCAGGCCCAGCCAGGGTGCCACTCGCAGGAATATCCATAGGCCAATGGACGATATCACCCCTAAGACAAGCAAAATCATCACCTAGCTGACCGCTCGTTCGTGAATCGAGACTCCAGTGTCCGGCGAGGCCGCCAGCCCGCAACAGCCGGCGTGGAACCAACCCAATGAGGGGCCGAGAGACCCTGCCAGTAAGTACCAGTTGGGTAGCCTCTCCGCCAATCGAGCAACGCCCCGCCCATGCGGCACAGCCACCTCGGCATCACACCCCACTTGGTTGTCACTGACAGCGCTCGTGAAATCCGTAGTGCGTCGTAACACTCCCCGTCGGTTGCCGAGAGTGTCCCCTCGCCCTTTGGCGCACCTGAGTCGCCCAGTGCGCAACTGACCAGCAGCTCCACCAGGTCTTCACGCCCCACCATGCTGCGACGTCCGATAGCGGGCAATAGGAAAGGCCACCATCTCAGCAGTCGATCCATCGTTTTCAAGTTCGCGGTGAGCTCAGCATCGTAGACCAGACCGGGGCGGACTATCGTCAACACGCAAGAGCTCCCAGCGCAGAGTTCGGCCAATGCTTGCTCCGCTTGCCATTTGGAAGCTGCGTAACCCTCAGGGGGCTCCGGGTAGTGTTCTGCTGCTGCTTGAGGAGACAGCGCGTCGGCGGGCACCACATTCATAGAGCTGACATGAACAAAGTGGGACACACCCGCCGCCACAGCAGCCTTTGCAAGGCGAATCGTCCCTTCCACATTGACGCGGCGAAAATCGCTTTCTCCGGCGGAGCGATGCGCCACACCTGCGCAATGGATAACGCAAGATATCTCTGCGAGTAACGCGTCCGAAGATGGCTCGACATCCGCCATATCGTAATAGACCCAGCCGCTCTCACCCTTACTGTTGGTATGTCGCCCTGCGAGACGCAGGGGTAGCGCTCGCTGGTCAAGCGCCGCGCGAAGCGCGGCGCCAACATAGCCTGTGGCACCAGTCAGTAAAATCATGGCGCCCGACTGTCAGAACTGCTACTGGAGTCGAATAACACCACGATTTTTCTCAACCGTAGCAGGCCCAATGCCCTGAACCGCTGCCAACTCATCAATATGCTCAAACGGGCCGTGCGCTTCTCGGTACTCGATAATACGGTGCGCCTTGGCGAGACCGACCCCCTGAAGTGTCTCAGCCAATACCTCCGCGCTGGCCAAATTGACATTGACGGGTTCGTTAGCCCAGCTAGCGAGGGGTCCCATCCCGACAAGCAGGGCGCACAGTGCAAATAGATTCACGATCCAGCCGGAGCGCTTTTTATCTGTGCGGCAGTGAGAAGCACTGGGCATTGATGTTGTGAGCTGTGATTTCATGTTTTCTTCTCCATTAGTCTGTTTTGAATACCCACTAACGTGGGCAGCAAATGACTATGGGCGGGCTGATGCCATCCAGACAGATCACAGAACACTTGGCATGTTGATTGACCCGAATCCATGTCCGATTTTCGCCCAGCACCCTTGACCAAAGAGCATCGCTTCAGCTGCTCGCTTGAGCATCCAGCGCAGAACGAATCTGTGCTGCTGCAGCCGCCGGATCCCGAGAGGCCGTAATGGAGCGACCGACTACCAGGTGCGTTGCGCCGGCCGAGACTGCCCCCTCCGGCGTCACGATTCTGCGCTGATCACCTGCTGCATCGCCGGCCCGACGAATTCCAGGCGTGACAAGCAGAAACCCTTTCCGCTGCCGGGCCGACAGCACGGCGGCCTCAGCAGCGGAACAGACCACGCCGTCGAGACCTGCATCTTGCGCCAAAGTCGCCAGCTGACAAACACGATCGATCGGCTCATCGTGGCATCCAAGCTCAACGAGGTCCTCTTGACCCATGCTGGTGAGCACAGTCACGGCAACTAGCAAAGGTTGATGCGGTGCGTCATTTAACGCCTCTTTGGCAGCGCGCATCATTCGGGTGCCTCCTGAGGCGTGCACGTTAACCATCCAGACACCCAGATCAGCGGCGGCTCTCACGGCCTTGGCCACTGTGTTGGGGATATCGTGAAATTTTAGATCGAGAAAAACGTCGAAGCCCTGGTCCTGCAACTCGCGCACCACGTCAGGACCCGCCAACGTGAAGAGTTGTTTTCCCACTTTGAGACGGACTATCTTGGGGTCGAGCTGCGTCGCCAGATCTACCGCCGCTTTTGGAGAGTCAAAGTCGAGGGCCACGATCAAATTACTGCCTGCGTCAGCCATGGGTCTGCTCCAATGCGCCACCACGATAATGAATCGAGTCCCAGTGACGGCAGCCAGGGCATCGCCAGTGCCGCGCTCTACCTGTGAACCCGCAATGACCGCATTGGTAACCCTCCTCGGCCGCGGTAAGTTGGTCAAACACCTTCCGCTCTGGAAGCGACGATCCAGCGTCGAGACGTTTCAGCACTAACGAGGCCGCTACCGACACCGAGGGTTGTTCTTCGAGCGTACCTCTCAAAAAGTCCTCGGCGACTTCCGTACCCCGCGCCCGCTCCAATTCGGCGGCCAGCGTGAGTGCGAGCAACGGAGATTTCTGTATGGCGTAGTAACGCTCAAGTGAAGCCAGATACAAGGCATCATCGGGATGAGCTGCGCAGATATCCTGCAGTAGCTTTAACATCTCGGGTGTGCAGGTTCGATCACTGCCCATAATGAGCTGAAAGGCGTCGAATGCGGCCACAGGATCTTCGATCGACAGATTCAGATTCGCCAAACCCATGCAGGCACGCAAATCTGCGGGCTGATCTCGCAATGCATCCTCATACAGCCCCCTCGAATTGTCGAAGTCACCCTGCCCAAGCGCGGCTTCAGCCAACTCACACAGGTATTGGCCTCTTAATTGCTCCGCAGGCTGGCCCTGCCCGGATGCAGGCTGGCCCGCTTCGTCTACCAACGCTATCAACTGCTCGGCAATCGCGACCGCAGCCTCCCAATCCCGCTGTGCTTCATATACATCCAGCAAGTGCCGTTGAGCCGTGGCACTGAAATCCGCAGATTGTTCGGCAAGATCCACCAGCAGCTGCTCGGCGCGGTCATAGAGCCCGGCGGCGATAAAATCTCGGGCCAACTCAAGATGCGATTGGTGCAGCTGAACGGCTGAAAGTTGCGGTCGCATCAGCAGGTTCTGATGAATTCTGATCGCCCGATCCACCTCGCCTCGCTTTCGCAGCACGCTGCCCAAAGCGATATGAGTATCCAGCGTCTCCTCATTGACAGCCAACGCCTCCGTAAAGGCGTCTACGGCATCTTCTTCTTCACCATCCAGTAAGAAATTGAAGCCGCGGTAATACTGCGAGGGCAATTGGCTGCGCTCAGCCACATCCATCCGCAGTCCACCTCTGCCTAGCGTCCAGCCGGCCGCCACCGCTAGCACAAGCAGCAGCAGCAAGAGCGCGTTATTGAGAATCACGCTCGGTGCCTTTCTCTCGCGCAGCCATTAGCCGATCGCGCTCTTTGCGCAGACGACGGATAGTCGCCGCTCGCCTTAGCGCTAGAAGTGCACCCGCTGCAAGTCCCACGGCGACGCCCACCGCCAAAGCAGCGAGCACCCAAATAGCTACCGGTTGCGCGGGTAACTGAAAAACAATGAGATCAAGCGGCACTTCATAAGTGTTCTGCAGGGAGAACAGCCCGCCGACGGCCACTGCGCCGACCGCAAGCAACAGCGTCAGCCCCTGTCTTAACCAGCGCACGGTCAGAATCCGGACTTAACAGCCCGGTTTACCCGTTCACGCAATTCTTTTCCGGGCTTGAAATGGGGCACGTGCTTGCCACGAAGCGCCACGGTGTCGCCGGTTCTAGGGTTCCGACCCTCTCGGGGCTCTCGATAGTGGAGGGAGAAACTGCCGAATCCTCTGATCTCGATTCGCTCTCCCGATGACAAGGTCTCGGACATCTGATCGATAAGCAGTTTCACTGCCAACTCGACGTCTTTGGCGCTCAACTGGCTTTGACCATCGGCCATCAAGTCAATTAATTCGCTTCGCGTCATCGCTTCATCCCAGTCACACTCAACTGCATTCTGGCCGACACCCCCTGTGTTGGCAAGTCGTTAATTTTAATACGGTTTATGGACGGGTCTATCAGCCTGCGACGAAGGAAAAAAAAAGGCCGGCATAAGCCGGCCCCGTGACTTTCGAAGTGGATTAGGAATCTTCCATCTTCGCCTTGATCAGATCACCAATCGTGCCCGGAGAGGACGCATCATCCTGCTCCTTCAGCGAGGCAACCGCTTCTTTCTCGTCGTCAATGTCCTTGGCTTTAACGGAAAGCCCCAGCCCGCGGCTCTTGCGATCCACGTTAACGACTTTAGCCTCTACCGAATCACCCACACTCAGAACAGCGCGCGCGTCATCAACCCGGTCAAAGCTAAGATCAGCTGCCTTCAGGTAGCCCTCCACCTCGTCAGAGAGCTTGATAACAGCTCCTTTGGCGTCCACTTCTGTGACGGTGCCTGTCACCAGGCTGCCACGGTCGTTGTCGCTGACATACAGTGAGAAAGCGTCTTCCTCAAGTTGCTTGATGCCTAAAGAAATACGCTCACGCTCGGGATCGATTGACAGAATCACCGTCTCGATCTCGTCACCCTTCTTGTAGTTGCGAACGGCTTCTTCACCTGTTTCGTTCCAGCTGATGTCACTCAGGTGAACGAGTCCGTCGATATCGCCGTCGAGGCCAATAAAGATGCCAAAGTCGGTGATGGACTTGATGCTGCCGGAGATCTTGTCGCCCTTAGCGTGGTCCGTAGAAAATGCATCCCAGGGGTTCTGCGTACACTGCTTGATGCCCAGAGAAATGCGGCGGCGCTCTTCATCAATGTCGAGCACCATGACTTCCACTTCATCACCAAGCTGAACGATCTTGGAGGGATGAACATTCTTGTTGGTCCAGTCCATTTCGGAGACGTGCACCAGACCCTCGACACCCTCTTCGATCTCGGCAAAGCAGCCGTAATCAGTCAGGTTAGTCACCGTGGCCACAACACGGCTGCCTTCAGGATACCGACCGGTAATCTGCACCCATGGATCTTCGCCCAATTGCTTGAGACCCAATGAAACTCGGTTGCGCTCGCGATCGAACTTGAGGATTTTGACATCCATTTCCTGTCCGACTTCCACGATTTCACTGGGGTGCTTGATGCGCTTCCAAGCCATGTCGGTAATGTGCAGCAGTCCGTCCACACCGCCGAGATCAACAAACGCACCGTAGTCGGTCAAGTTCTTGACCACGCCTTTCACTGACTGGCCTTCCTGCAAGTTTTGCAGCAGCTCCTCGCGCTCAGCACTGTTGGCAGACTCCATGACCGCACGTCGTGACACCACTACATTATTGCGCTTCTGATCGAGCTTAATGACCTTGAATTCAAGTTCCTTGCCCTCAAGATGCGTCGTTTCTCGAATGGGGCGAACGTCAATCAATGATCCCGGCAAGAAGGCGCGGATGGACTCAATGTCGACCGTAAAGCCACCCTTGACCTTGCCATTGATCACGCCCATGACAACCTCATCGGCCAAGTGAGCCGCCTCGAGACCTTTCCACGCCTCAGCTCGCTTTGCTTTCTCCCGTGAAAGCTTGGTTTCTCCAAAACCGTCTTCGACGGTTTCGAGAGCAACCTGCACTTCATCACCGACGCTGAGACTGCACTCACCGTTGGCGTTAGTAAATTGGTCCAGGGGAATGACCCCTTCTGACTTCAAACCGGCGTGGACAGTGACCCACTCGTTATCGATATCGATAACGACACCCGTGACGATTGATCCGGGTTCCATATCAACGGTTTGGAGGCTTTCTTCAAATAGTTCGGCGAAGGATTCGCTCATGATGATGTTCCTGCATTACGGAGTGTGCCCACTCCTGCCGGCTTCCAGACCCAGCCGGGTTTATTGTCGAGACGCGTCGGCGGGGTCCAGCCGTGACTCCGATGCGTCGCTTAATAACTCGCGCGAACCTGCCAGATCGCAGACTGCCCGCAAGACTTCGTCAGCGGACAGCTTAGTACTGTCGATGACGATGGCATCCTCTGCTGGCACAAGCGGAGACACAGTGCGGGACTGATCCCTAGCGTCTCTTTCCTGTATGTCAGTCAGAAGGCGCGCGAGACTAACACTCTCCCCCATACCCTGCAACTGATGGAAACGCCGCTCAGCACGGGCTTCGGCGCTGGCGGTCAGGAATATCTTGAGGGGTGCCTCTGGAAATACAACGGTGCCCATGTCGCGACCATCAGCCACCAGGCCTGGCGGTCTGGCCAGCTCTTGTTGTCGCAAAAGCAGTGCCGCGCGCACAGCCGGCAAAGCTGCCACGGTAGAAGCGTCCCGACCTCCCTCCTCCGACCGAATACCTGAGGTCACATCCTTGCCAGCCAGCCACACCGAAACGCCAGCGTCGCCCGGTCGAAAACTGACATCGAGGGTGCGCGCAATATCGGAGACCGCATCACTGTCTTCCAATGCAACTGCGTCATGTCGACAGGCAAAGCCCACTACACGGTATAAGGCGCCGCTGTCGAGAAGATGCCAACCCAATACCCTAGCCAGGTGCTGGCTGAGCGTTCCCTTGCCGGCCCCGCTGGGTCCGTCAACACAAATGACCGGTGATGGATGGGTCATTCCTCAATGACTTCCAGGCGCAATCCGGTCTGCACTGACATCTCCGCAAAACCCGGGAAGGATGTTGCCACGTGAGCGCAGTCAGTCACTTTAATTCGATCAGACGCTCTGAGGGCCGCCATGGCGAAACTCATGGCAATTCGGTGGTCGTGATGAGTGGTGATCACACCGCCAGACATCTCTCCGCCTACCACCTCGATGCCATCGGGTTGCACAGTGTTCTCAATACCCAATTGCGATAGCCCTTCCGCCATGCTGGCAATTCGGTCGCTCTCTTTCACACGCAGCTCTTCAGCACCTCGGAGCACGGTGGTTCCCTCTGCGCAGGCTGCCGCGATCAAAACAGCAGGTAATTCATCAATCGCAAGCGGCACCGCCTCGACAGGAATCTCGATCCCTTTCAACGGTGCGTAGCGAACACGGAGATCCGCGACGGGCTCGCCTCCAACCTTGCGCTCATTCACTATCTCAATGTCGGCGCCCATTGCTCGCAAAATCGTAATGACTCCGTCTCGAGTCGGATTTATTCCCACGTGCTCCAGAGTGAGATCCGAGCCCGGCGCAATGGAAGCACCCACCATAAAAAAAGCTGCGGACGAAATGTCAGCGGGGATATCGATATCCGTGCCCTTGAGCGACCCACCCCCCTCGAGGCTGATTCGGTCCTCGTCAACCTCAACCTCATAGCCGAAGCCGGTTAACATCCGCTCCGTGTGATCTCGGGTGGGCGCCGGCTCAGTGACACTGGTGCGACCGGCGGCAAAGAGTCCCGCCAGCAGCACACTCGACTTTACCTGAGCACTGGCAACCGGCAGATCATAGTGAATGGCCTTGAGCGCGCGGCCTCCCTGAATTTCCAGTGGCGGACAGCCCTCGTGTGAACTGATGAGCGCTCCCATTTGCGACAATGGCGTAATCACCCTGGCCATGGGCCGCCGCAATAGCGACTGGTCGCCTGTCAAAATACTGTCGAAAGATTGTCCGGCGAGCAGACCGGACATCAGGCGGATGCTAGTCCCCGAGTTGCCCACGTCCATAACGCGAGCGGGCGGTGTTAACCCAAGCAGACCGACGCCTTCAATCGTCAGGCGCCCCGATTGCGGATCCGTGATGTCGACACCCATCTCCCGAAAAGCGGAGAGCGTCGCCAGTGCATCCTCACCCTCTAGAAAACCACTGACAGTCGTTTGACCCTCGGCAATCGATCCCAGCATGATCGCGCGGTGTGACATCGACTTATCCCCCGGCACGCGAATGCGGCCAGTGAGCGAGCCACCCGGATCAAGATAAAAATGCATCAGCGCGTCCGCTCCGACTCGCTTGTCAGGGGATTCAGGATGTCATCGTGTTTGCGCCTGACCTCCCTGCACCGGGCAAAGAAGGTTTCTATCGCATCACCATCAGTCTCGGCAATCAACGTCCGCAAATGGTCGTGCTCCTGTGCCATGGCGTCCATTGCGGTAAGAATGGCGTCGCGATTGGTCAAAGCAATATCTCGCCACATCAGCGGGTCTGATGCCGCGATACGCGTCATATCTCTGAGCGCACCACCGCCATGCTGCATGGGGGACAATTCATGATCGGCAAGCATTGATGTCAGGGCGTAGGCCACCATGTGCGGTACATGGCTACTTGCCGCGAGCGCCGCGTCGTGATCTTCCACGGACATGTGAGTAATGCGCGCCCCCGCGGTGACCCACAGCCGCTCAACGATCTTGAGTGCCGCCGTGTCAGTCGCACTGGAGGGCGTCAGAATGACTTCGCGCCCATCAAACAGCTCAGGATTGGCAGCACCGACACCACTATTTTCACTGCCTGCAATAGGGTGCCCAGGGACAAACCGCGGATAGGCCGAGCCCGCAGCATCAACAATGACACCTTTTATGCTCGCCATATCCGTCACCACAGGATCACCAGAAGCCGCCGCGAGATCCAAAACCTCTGGCAAAAGCTGGGCAGTAGCCTCCGGAGGCGCACCGATGACCACCACATCGGCCTCGGCGACGATGGTTGGCAGGTCCAAGCTGAAACGATCGATCAGCCCCAAAGCCAAACCGCGCTCAAGGGAAGGGGCGCGGGGTCCCCAGGCAATCAGATCGGCGCGCCAGTTGCGGCGCTTAAGCGCACCCGCCAAAGACCCCGAAATCAATCCGAGGCCCAAAAAAGCAACGATGGGGTCGTGATCAGTGTCCACGATCAAATGGGCGCTCGGGGATAAGAGCCCAGCCTCTTCAGCATAATGGAGTGCTCTTCTATCTGTCCCATCACCAACCCCATGACGTCATCAGCGAGGTGGCCTTCACACTCGATGTAGAACACGTAGGTCCATTTTTCTGTCTTGGAGGGTCTGGAATCAATACGCGTCAAACTGATGCCATTTTCCTCAAAAGGACGCAGCAGGCCGAGTAGCGCCCCCGGCCGGTTGCGCGCTGAGACCAACAATGAGGTTTTGTCATGACCACTGGGCGGCACGGTCTCCTTGCCCAACACCAAGAAACGTGTGGTGTTAGTGGAACTGTCCTGGATGGCGCTCGCCAGCGTATCCAGCTTATGCAAAGAGATCGCTAGCTCGCCGGCGATCGCCGCCACTCCAGTCTCAACCCCAGCCCTTCTGGCCGCCTCACCGTTACTAGCCACCGCTTCGCGTGGGACATCGGGCAGATGGCTGTCGAGCCATTGCCTGCATTGGCCTAGTGCCTGCTCGTGCCCCAAGATCACCCGAATATCGGATTGCTCGGTGCCTTGGCCTGCGAGCAAATGATGCACCACGGGTAGTTCAATCTCACCTGTGATTTGTAGCGGCGACTCCAGAAAGCAATCCAGTGTCTGCCCCACCATGCCCTCAGTCGAATTTTCCACGGGTACAACCCCGTAGTCACATACTCGCTCCTCAACCTGGCGGAACACTTTATGAATGCTCGCCTGCGCGCTCGGTATCGCCGATTGACCAAAATGCTTCAACGAAGCCGCCTGAGAGTAGGTCCCTTCGGGTCCTAAAAAGGCCACGGACAGCGGCTGCTCCAGGGCCAGACAACTGGACATAATCTCTCGGAAGACGGAGGCAATATGCTCGGACGCCAGCGGCCCGGGGTTGCGCTCTTGGATAGCGCGCAGCACCTGCGCCTCACGCTCGGGCCGGTAAAAGACTGGCGGCGCCTCAGCGGACTGCGACGCATTCAGTTTCACCTGCGCGACTTCCTGAGCACATCGCGCCCGTTCGCTGATCAGCTCGAGCAATTGACTGTCAATCGCGTCAATACGCTCTCGGATCTTACTGAGTTGTTCATCAGGGTTCATGGGGTATCCCCTCGCCGAGTTCCTTACCCGTGGCGTTGCTCGAAATCCTGCATGAAGTCACACAGGGCGTCCACCGAGGCTTCCTCTACCGCATTGTATAGACTCGCGCGCATCCCGCCGACTGATCGATGACCCTTTAAGTTGAGCAGCCGCGCCGCCTCTGCTTCCTGTAAAAAAACCGGGTCCAGGCCGTCATCGGCCAACGTAAAGGGCACATTCATCAGCGACCGGCTCACAGTTTCCACCGGGTTGCTATAAAAGTCGCTGTTATCGATGAGATGGTAGAGCTTGCCGGCTTTCCGACGGTTAATCACTTCCATTTCTTCCAGCCCACCCAGATTCTCCAGCCATTCGAATACCAGGCCTGTCAGGTAAAGAGCAAACGTGGGCGGTGTGTTGTACATGGAGTCATTGTCAGCGGCCGTCTTCCAATTCAGCATGGCTGGGGCCTCGGCGCGGGCGCGCCCCAGAAGTTCCCGATGCACCACGACTAGACAGAGGCCTGCAGGCCCGATATTTTTCTGAGCGCCCGCGTAAATCACTCCAAACTGATTAACGTCGATCGGCCGTGAAAGGATGGTCGAAGACATATCAGCCACCAACGGCGCGTCAATCTGCGGGACAAAATCAAACTCAAGACCACCGATGGTCTCGTTGGGGCAGTAGTGCAGATAAGCCGCACTGG
>JACETJ010000027.1 GCA_013911345.1 Congregibacter sp. | reverse complement strand
TTCACGACATTGCGCACGTTCACCCGCAGCGCCTGTGCCGCCTTGCGGTCGGTCAGGGCAACAGCGTACTGCCGACGCATCTCTTCCATCGCCATGTCGAGCCCCGGATCAATCAGCGCTTCCGTGGAAGCCGCCTGTACCGAGACCGCACGCTCGATGCTGTTATCACGGTAAATCCATTCCCCGATGTAACGACCCTCGCTCAGCCCAATGAGCCGTCCCACCAAAATATGTGTCATGCCGTAACGCTCAGAAGCTTCCACAATCGGTCCAAAATCCCTGCGCCAGAGCGTCTCTGGCGAGACCAATACCGAGTCTGGCAGATCGTACAACGGACGCCTCAACTTGATACCGAGCTGATCAAAGGCCTCGCTCAAGGACTCCCACAACAACCTTTCCTCTTCGGTGTTGCCAAAGCGGCGCCCAGAGAGATCATCGACCACTAACCACAATAAGATGGGTGGACGCGCCTCTGCCCACAGCGTGCCGTTGGCAGCCTGAATCAGACGTTCTATCAGCGATAGATCAATGTGAGCCACAAAGCGCGTTCTATTTTCCACTCTCTCGAATTGGTAGAGAGAAAGGTTGGACCGTGCCGCATCCAGAGCGGCGCTCACACTGGGGTGGACCAGCAGTGAGCGGTCCCCGGAGCGCTTCAAAAGCACGCTTTCCAGCGCTTCACGAGCAGCCCGATCGATGCTGTCCTCGCTGCGATCATCAACGTCAATGCGAACGATCACTTCTTCGTTTTGCCCCAGCGCCTCTTGCCAGATGCCCCCCATGAGGCCCCATATCAGCGCAAAGCTCAAAAGCAGCGCACCGTTGAGGTGACCTAGGCGTCTCTCAGTCGCCATCAACATTGGTGACTTTCACCCGGTTGCCAACCCATGTACCACCTCTGACTGCAGAGCACGGCAAAAAATGAGTCGGACTGTGGCATGTGGAACACGGCAGGTTTCCTTCAGCGCTATCGTCAGCACTATAGTCAGCACTACAAATAGCACTACAGATTTTCTCGACGCGAACTGACGCCCAGAGATTGCGACGACATATTATCAACCAAACTGCACTCGTTTGCTTTCCTAGACAGTGCCGGCACATTACTATCCTATTTTGACTGCCAGAGAGCGCGGCATGGCTGATCCATCCTCCTCAGAACCCTCGCTGACCTACCGCGATGCCGGCGTCGATATCGATGCCGGCAATGCATTGGTAGAGCGCATCAAGTCGGTCAGCCAGGCGACACTCCGTCCGGAGGTGCTGACCGGGCTGGGAGGATTTGGTGCACTGTGCGCGATTCCGCCGGGCTACTCAGAACCGATTCTGGTATCCGGCACCGATGGCGTAGGTACTAAGTTACGACTGGCGATGGATCTGGGCATCCACAACACTATTGGCATCGATCTGGTGGCGATGTGCAGTAACGATATTGCCGTTGTGGGCGCGGAACCGCTTTTTTTCCTCGATTATTACGCAACCGGCAAGCTCAATGTCGACGTGGCTGCGGCAGTCGTGTCCGGTATCGGCAAGGGCTGCGAACTGGCCGGCGCCGCGCTGGTTGGCGGTGAGACCGCTGAAATGCCCGGCATGTACGAGGGCGAGGACTACGATCTGGCTGGATTCTGTGTCGGCGTCGTGGACCGCGCCAATATTATCGACGGGAGCACAGTGGAGGCCGGTGATAAGTTGATCGCCCTGCCCTCCAGCGGCCCACATTCCAATGGCTACTCCCTGATTCGCAAGGTGCTCGAACACACAGGCGCCGACACTCGGGAAATCTGTGGTGAGGTGAGCTTGGCCGAGGCCCTGCTGGCCCCCACCACGATCTACAACCGACCGCTCCTTGCTTTGCAGAAATCCGTCAGCGTCAAAGCTATGGCGCACATCACCGGGGGCGGCCTTCTGGAAAATTTGCCCAGAGTGTTACCCGATGGGCTCGGGGCGCGTGTGCGTCGCGACAGCTGGTCGCTTCCACCTGTGTTTGAGTGGTTGCAGGCTGGCGGCAACATCGAAGAGCTGGAGATGATGCGCACATTCAACTGCGGTGTGGGCATGATTCTGGTGGTGGCAGCCGAGCGGACCGCTGATACACTGAGCCATCTAGACGCGCTGGGGCTGCCGGGCTGGGAACTGGGTGAGATTTCCGACGCCGCGGTCGGAGTGGCACTCTGCTAGGGCTTGAGGTGTGACAAAGCGCGTCGCTGTATTGCTATCGGGCCGGGGCTCAAATTTCCAGTCGCTGCTGAGCGCGAGCCTCGAGGGATCGTTGGGTGGAGAGATCTCGCTGGTGGTCAGCAATCGTCCCGGCGCCGGCGGGCTAAACATTGCAAACGACGCAGGCGTTGAGACCGCCCTGGTCGACCATCAACGCTACCCGACTCGAGAGGCCTTTGATGAAGATCTGGCAGGGGTTGTCGACAGTGCGCAGCCTGACTTGGTCGTGCTGGCGGGCTTCATGCGCATCCTAACTGCGGACTTCGTTGCTCGCTTTTCCGGACGACTGATGAATATCCACCCCTCTCTACTCCCACTTTATCCGGGCTTGCACACCCACCAACGCGCGTTAGACAGCGGTGACACACACGCCGGGGCAACTGTACATTACGTCACCGGGGAACTTGATGGTGGCCCGCCGGTCTTACAGGCTAGGGTCTTGATAGAATCAGAGGACGACGCCGAGACGTTGGCGAGCCGGGTATTGACGGTGGAGCATCGCATTTACCCGATGGCTGTCAACTGGCACCTCGCCGGCCGGTTAACATGGCACGCCGGCGGCCTGCTAAAAGATGGCGCGCCGGTGCCGCCATCGGGAGAACTGTGGGAGCACGCGTCATGAGGCTTTTGCAAATCATCGGTCTATTGATCGGAACGCTATTTACCGCGGCGACAGCACTCGCCGACGGCCCGCTGTCTCTATACACCGCAAAGTACACGACAAAAGTGGCCGGACTGGGCGTAACCCTCACGCGCACTCTTGCAGAAGAAGACGGCCGGTACCACCTCAGCCAAGGCGGCAAAAAGGGTTTTATTGTCAAGCTGAGTGAAGACTCCCACTTCTCAGTGAAAGGAGACCAAATCGTCGGCGAGCGCTTCGTCTATCAGCTGAGCGGCGTAAGTAATCGCCGACGCGAGGTGCTATTTGATGAAGATGCGGAAACGATCCGCAGCCTGCGGAAGAAAGAGTGGACTGAGCACCCCTGGTCACCTGAGGTGCTGGACCGCTTAAGCCAACAGGAGCAAATGCGCCTCACGCTGTTATTGGCGGATGCGCCTCCCGCACGCATCTCTCTCTCCATCGTCGATGGTCCGAAGGTGAAGGTAAAACAATTCGACCTGATCGAAACTGCGCTCCTGAAGACACCAGTCGGTAAGCTCAATACCGTTCACTACCGCCTAATACACGACGAACCCGAGGAGCGCAGTTCTGATACCTGGCTCGCGGTCGATCACGATTTTCTAATGGTCCGCACTCAGCATGTCGAGCATGGCTCAGAGACGGTGATTCAACTGAAGAGCGCCACCGTCGGCGGGCAGGCCGTCACCGGGCACTCGCCCTGATCTCTCAGTCTGACGCCGGGCTGTAGGCCCCGCATCCAGCGACCCCTTTAACAGCGTCTAGGCTCTGGGGAGCGTGACGCCCCGTTGGCCCTGATACTTGCCACCTCTGTCAGCGTAGCTCGTCTCGCAGACCTCGTCGGACTCAAAGAACAGCATTTGTGCCACACCCTCATTCGCGTAGATTTTGGCCGGCAGCGTCGTGGTATTGGAAAACTCCAATGTGACGTGGCCCTCCCATTCCGGCTCGAGTGGCGTCACATTGACGATGATGCCGCAGCGCGCGTAAGTCGACTTGCCCAAACAAATGGTCAGCACATTGCGAGGAATGCGAAAGTACTCCACCGTGCAAGCCAATGCGAAGGAGTTTGGCGGAATCACGCAAACGTCGCCCTCAACATGGACAAAACTGTCCTCGTCAAAATGTTTGGGGTCTACCGTCGCTGAGTGAATGTTGGTAAATACCTTGAACTCTCGCGAGCACCGCACGTCGTAGCCATAGCTCGAGGTGCCATACGAAATCAGCCGCCGGTCACCGTCCATACGTATCTGGTCGGGGGCGAAAGGCTCGATCATGCCCTCCTGCTCTGCCATGCGGCGAATCCATCGGTCTGACTTGATACTCAAGGGTGTTCTCCTGCTACTGAATGTGTGGGGGCTGACCTGACTCAATCACCCATGCTGATGACGGGCGCCGCTGCTGGTTGTTGCTGCCCCAAGGCAGCCATCAGTTGCATCGCGGCGTTGCGGTAGATTTCTGCGATAGCGCCATCTGGCTCTGCTAATACCAGAGGTTGTCCAGCATCGGAGTACTCGCGTATCGCTTTATCGAGGGGGATTTGACCCAGTAAGGGTAGCTCGTAACGCGCAGCCAGCTGCTGCCCGCCCGCCTCGCCGAAGAGCGGCTCTACGTGTCCGCATTGGGTGCAGACGTGAGCTGCCATATTCTCAATCAAACCCAGCACCGGTACTTCGACTTTTTGAAACATCTCGATGCCCTTGCGCGCATCCAGTAGCGCAATGTCCTGCGGCGTTGTCACAATCACGGCGCCCGAGAGGGTCGCCCGCTGTGCCAGCGTGAGCTGGATGTCCCCGGTACCCGGGGGCATATCGACCAATAAGACGTCGAGGTCGCCCCACAGGGTTTTTTCCAGCAACTGCGCCATCGCCGAGCTGGCCATCGGTCCGCGCCATACCATGGGCGTCTTGGCGGAGCTTAGGTAGCCCATCGACATGGTTTTTAGTCCGTGCGCTTCGACCGGCAAAAGGAACTCGCCGTCTTGCTGGTCGGGGGTGACGTTGTCGGAGACGCCCAACATGAGTTGTTGACTCGGGCCGTAGATATCGGCATCCAGCAGACCGACAGACAGTCCCTGCTGTTTAAGGGCCGCGGCCAGATTGGTGGTGACGGTTGACTTGCCGACACCCCCTTTCCCGGAGGCAACGGCGACCACATAGTGGGGAGATGGCACCACTCTTATCCTTGTTGACTGCTATGAGGTAAGTATACCGCGCCCGCCCCATCTTCCGATCACCGTCCACAGCGAAAACAACGAAAATCCGGTAGACTGCGCGCCGTTTCACGCCGGATCGCGCGCCTCATGAGTACCACCCCGAGAAACATTCTGGTGACGTCGGCATTACCCTATGCCAACGCACCCCTGCACCTCGGACATATGCTCGAGCAAGTTCAGACGGATATTTGGGTACGTTTTCAGCGCTCTCGCGGCCACCACTGCCGTTACGTATGTGCCGACGACGCGCACGGCACGGCCATCATGCTCTCCGCAGAAGCCGCTCATCGCACACCGGAAGAGCATATCGCCGCGATTCAGGCGCAGCACGAGCGGGACTCGGCCGGCTTTCTGATCCATTTCGACCACTACCATTCAACCCATTCACCCGAAAACCGGCGCTGGTCAGAGACCATTTTCGAGCGGCTAGAGGCAGGGGGGCACATTGCCGTGCGCGACATCACGCAGGCGTTCGACCCTGAGAAAGGCCTCTTCCTTGCGGATCGATTCATCAAAGGCACGTGCCCAAAGTGCGGAGCGCCGGATCAGTACGGGGACAACTGCGAGGCTTGCGGTGCCACCTACTCCCCGGCCGACCTGATTGATCCGGTCTCGGCGCTCTCGGGTGCGGAGCCTGTTGATAAAGACTCGAGCCACCTGTTTTTCCAACTCGGCCATTTCGAAGGGCTTTTGACTGACTGGATCAACAGCGGCCAACTGCAGCCCCCGATTGCCAACAAGCTAAAAGAATGGCTCGAAACCGGACTGCAAGACTGGGACATCAGCCGGGATGCCCCCTACTTTGGTTTCGAGATCCCCGGTTATCCCGAGAAGTACTTTTATGTCTGGCTCGATGCGCCGATCGGGTACATGGCCAGCCACGAAGTCCTGTGCCGCGAACAGGGTGATGACTTTGACGCCTACTGGCTACCCGAAGGTGACACCGAGCTGTATCACTTCATCGGCAAAGACATTGTGAACTTTCACGGTCTGTTCTGGCCGGCGATGCTAGACGCCGCCGGGCTGAGGCAACCGACGGCCGTTTATGCCCACGGTTTTCTCACGGTGAACGGGGTCAAAATGTCCAAGAGCAGGGGTACTTTTATCCTCGCGGACACTTACCTGAACCACCTCGACCCAGAGTATCTGCGGTACTACTACGCCGCCAAGCTTTCCAGTGGCGTCGACGACATTGATCTCAACCTTGATGACTTTGTGCAGCGCGTCAACTCGGACTTGATCGGCAAAGTCGTCAATATCGCCAGTCGCTGCGCGGGCTTCCTGCGCAAGAAGTTTGACAATCAGATGAGTGACAACTGCGCGGAGCCGGAATTGGTCCAGTCGTTTATTGACGCTGGTGACCAGATTGCTGCGCTCTTTGAGGCGCGGGAGTTCAATCGCGCCATGCGCGAGATCATTGCGCTCGCGGACCGGGCCAACCAATATATTGATGACAAGAAGCCCTGGGTGATGGCCAAGGATGAGACGCTTGAGAACGAGGTACAGGCGGTCTGCTCTGTCGGTATCAATTTGTTCCGCGCGTTGGCCACATACCTCAAGCCCGTCCTGCCCACGATGGCCGAAAAATCCGAAGCGTTTCTGCAATGCTCTCTCGACTGGACAGCCCTTGAAGCACCGCTGGTCGCGCATGAACTCGCCCCGTTTGAGCCACTGTTGCAGCGCGTCGAAAGCGACGTAGTAAGCGTGATGGTCGAGGCCAGCAAAAACGGCGCCTGAGTGCGCAGATACTTCCTGTCAGACACCTGATATATTGCTTACTATTGCGGTTTTGAGTCGATTTCAGTCCGCCGCAGGGGGATGACATGCTGGGTGATATCGCGCTGCTCTTGGTGGGCGCGGTCTTGGTCAACAACTTCGTGTTGGTACAGTTTTTAGGGCTGTGCCCCTTCATGGGCGTGTCCAACAAACTCGAGACTGCCATGGGTATGTCCGTCGCGACCACCTTCGTGCTGACGCTCGCCTCAGTCTGCAGCTACCTGACCTACAACTATCTGCTAGTCCCTCTTGATCTCGCTTATCTGCGCACCATCAGTTTCATTCTAGTGATCGCCGTCGTGGTGCAGTTCACCGAAATGGTGGTGCGTAAAACCAGTCCGCTTCTGCATCGGGTTCTCGGCGTTTTTCTGCCGCTGATTACCACCAATTGCGCAGTACTGGGTGTGGCGTTACTCAACATCAATCAGGCGCATAATTTCATTGAGTCGCTGTTCTATGGACTGGGTGCGGCACTCGGATTCTCGCTGGTCCTGATCCTCTTTGCGGCCATGCGCGAACGATTGACCGTTGCTGATGTACCCGAACCCTTTCAGGGGGCGGCGATTGGCATGATTACAGCGGGGCTCGCTTCCCTCGCCTTTATGGGCTTCGCGGGATTGATCTGATGTTGGCCATGCTCAGCGATCAACCGCTTCTGGCTGCACTCAGCGCGTTACTGGGTCTGGGCGCTATTTTTGGTGCGTTACTGGGCTTTGCCGCCATTCGGTTCCGGGTTGAAGGCAATCCCATCAGCGAGCAGATCAACGCGCTGCTGCCCCAGACCCAATGTGGCCAGTGTGGGTATCCGGGTTGCCGGCCCTACTCCGAGGCGATTGCAGATGGTGATGCCATCAACAAGTGCCCACCGGGTGGTGAAGAAACCATTCAAGCGCTAGCTGACCTGTTGGATGTCGAACCCCAGCCCCTAGATGCTGAACACGGCGTTGAAAAAGAACCCGTGGTCGCTTGGATTCGTGAGGATGAATGTATTGGTTGCACAAAATGTATTCAGGCCTGCCCCGTCGATGCCATCCTCGGCGCTGCCAAAGTGATGCATACCGTCATCGCCGACGAATGCACAGGGTGCGATTTGTGTATTGAACCGTGCCCCGTCGACTGCATTGACCTCATTACCCGCAAAGAAGGTATTGGTTTCTGGCATTGGCCGCTTCCCGAGGATAGAGCGCCGCGCTTCGACGTGATTGCGACGGATGCGGCAACCCGGAACGCCGCATGAGAACGATTCACGATATCCACGGTGGCATCCATCCGCCCGAACGCAAAGCCCTATCGCGCCCGGGGGAACTCGACACGGCACCTATTCCACCCGTTTTAGTGCTGCCTCTGCGCCAGCACCTTGGCGTGCCGGCTCAACCGATCGTGAACATAGGTGACCGTGTACTTGGGGGACAAACCATCGCCGAGGCTCAGGGCGTGATGAGTGTGCCGGTGCACGCTCCAACGTCCGGCGTTGTGACGGCGATCGAAGCGCGGCCCATCGCCCACGCATCTGGATTTGAAGACCAGTGCATTGTGATTGAAGCGGATGGTCAGGATGAGTGGTTGTCCTTCACCGGAATCGCCGACTGGCGAGGTCTGGACGCCGCTACGCTGGTGGAGCAGGTGCGGGCGGCGGGCATTGCCGGCATGGGTGGCGCTGGCTTTCCCACCGCCGTGAAGCTGAGCCCGGGGCCTGCGCGGCAGATCGAAACACTGCTGATAAATGGTACCGAGTGCGAACCCTACATCACGGCGGATGACACGCTGATGCAGTGTCAGGCAGACGAATTGATCGAGGGAGCTCAGATCCTGGCGCATATTGTCTCTGCTAAGGCGATCCTGATCGGCATCGAAGACAATAAACCGGATGCCATCGCTAGCGTCGAGGCTGCTATTGCGCGATCAGGCGCAGATATCGAGTTGGCGACATTCCCCACCAAGTACCCATCAGGCGGGGAAAAACAGATCATCGAAATCCTGACCGGGGAGCAGGTTCCCTCGGGCGGGATCCCGGCAGATATTGGGCTACTCTGCGTCAGTCCGGGTACAGCGGTCGCCACCAAGCGGGCCATCATCGATGGTGCGCCGCTGACGCACCGCATTGTCACACTCACCGGCGAGGCGCTGGCCTCACCGCAAAACGTGACGGCTTGTCTCGGCACTCCGATCACGGCCCTGCTGACACACGCAGACCTCAGCGCTGCACCCCACCAGCGCATCATTCACGGCGGCCCGATGATGGGATTTGCCGTATCGGACCTGAGCGCGCCGATCACCAAGATCACCAACTGCCTGCTCGCGCCAACGCCCGAAGAGCTGCCCTTACCCGAGCCCGCAAAGCCCTGCATCCGCTGCGGGCACTGCGCCGAGGCCTGTCCCGCCTCGCTGCTCCCCCAGCAACTCTATTGGTATGCGCGGGCAAAAGATCAAGAGCAACTGGCAGAGCACCGTTTGTTTGACTGTATTGAGTGTGGCGCCTGTGCCTATGTCTGCCCAAGTCAAATACCACTGGTGCAGTACTACCGGGCGGCCAAGGGACAGATTCGTGACAGCGAGCAGGAAAAACAGCGCTCGGATAACTCGCGAGAGCGATTTGAGGCCCGTCAGATTCGCCTGGAAACCGAGGCCGCCGAGAGAGAAGCCAAACGCGCTGCCCGCAAGGCCGCAGCACAGAATAAAGCGGCCCAGGATGGGGTTGATCCCATTCAGGCTGCTATTGAGCGCGCCAAAGCGCGCAAAGAAGACCAGAACAGCAATCAGGAGCAGGCGCCTTGAGCCTACTTAAGGTCACTTCTCCGCACGCCTCTGGCCAGAGCCGAGTATCCGCGGTGATGCGGGATGTCCTGTTGGCGACGCTACCCGGGGTCGTGGTGCTAACCGCTTATTTTGGGCCGGGCACGCTGGTGAACATTATCTTTGGCGGCCTGATTGCTGTCGCATGCGAGTACGGCATTGTGGCGCTTCGCGGTCGCGACCCGAGGGTCGCAGTGAGCGATCTCAGCGTGCTTGTCACGTCGACACTGCTGTGTATCGCACTCCCGCCCTACGCCCCATGGTGGCTGATTGTGATTGGCGTATTGACGTCGGTGCTGCTGGGCAAGCAAGTGTTTGGCGGTTTGGGCTACAACCCCTTCAACCCCGCTATGGTGGGCTATGTGGTGCTGCTGATCTCCTTTCCCGTGCAGATGAGCGCCTGGGCCTCACCGCGCGGTTTGGCGGAGGTCCCTGGCATCACCGACACCTTCCAGCACCTTTTCTCGCCATCAACGATCGATGCGGTCACCGCCGCCACACCGCTTGACTTACTCCGGCAGAACACCGGGCTGCTGTTTGAGGATTTGCTCACCAGTAGCCCTGAGCTCACTAGTTGGGGTGGCATTGGCTGGTTCGAGGCCAACCTCGCCTTTCTATTGGGTGGCGCGTGGCTCCTTTATCGGCGGGTATTTACCTGGCATGCACCGTTCGCGATGCTCGCGGCACTGGCTGTCTGTGCGCTCATGGGCTACGACGGCGGTAGCTCCAAAAGTGGCGGCAGCGCAATGTTTCACCTGTTCAGCGGCGCGACCATGTTCGCAGCGTTTTTTATTATCACTGACCCGGTCAGCTCTGCGGTATCGAACCAGGGCCGGCTGATATTCGGCGCACTGATTGGTGTCTTGATTTATCTCATTCGTACGCTGGGCAACTACCCCGACGCGGTCGCGTTCGCGGTATTGATCCTGAATTTCTGTGCGCCCTTTATCGATCACTACACCCAGCCCAAGGTGTACGGCACCGGGAGTCGCGAGTCATGAAGTGGCTGGCATCGATCGGTCTGAGCGGCACTGTGCTGTCGCTGTTCGCAGCCATCACGTCGGTCGCCATCGGCTGGACCTACCTCAGCACCAAGGCACAAATCGACTTTGAGGTGCGGCGCGCAGAGGCGCGGCAACTGCTGGAGATTTTTCCGCCTGACACGCATGACAACGAGATCGTCGATGACGTGTTTGAGGTGGCCGCAGAGACCCCACTACTTGGCATCAGAGAGGGCCGTCAGGGTTATCGTGTAAGGCAGGGAAATACCGTTATCGGCGTTATTCTGCCCGCCACCGCCCGGGACGGATACAGTGGTGATATCCGCGCTCTGGTGGGCGTTCGCCGGGATGGCTCGGTGGCAGGGGTACGCGTGGTTGCACACCGGGAGACGCCTGGGCTGGGTGACAAAGTCGATCTTCGTAAATCCGACTGGGTCCTCGATTTCAATGAGCGCAGTCTAGCCAATCCAGCATTGAGCGGCTGGAATGTTGAAAAAGCAGGTGGCGTGTTCGATCAATTCACAGGGGCAACGGTGACCCCCCGCGCAGTGATCCTCGCCACTCGCCGAGCACTCGAGTACGCTACCCTGAACGCGTCAACCCTTTTTGAAACGGAAGCGGACTCCGCATGAGCAGTACCTCTTATCGCCAACTGACACTCAACGGGCTGTGGAAGAATAACCCCGCACTGGTCCAGTTGTTGGGGCTGTGCCCTCTGCTTGCGGTCACCGCCTCTACCGTCAATGCACTCGGGTTGGCTGCGGCGACGCTTTTTGTATTAGTGGTCTCTAACACCACCGTTTCACTCATTCGCTCGGTGGTGTCTGACACCATCCGGCTCCCGGTATTTGTGATGATCATCGCCGCGGCGGTGACCGTCACCGAGCTGCTCATGCAGGCCTACAGTTACGAGCTCTATCAGATCCTTGGGATTTTCCTGCCGCTCATCACGACCAATTGCATCATTCTGGGCCGGGCCGATGCATTTGCCCGCAAAAACGCGGTGCCTGCTGCGCTCTATGATGGCTTCATCATGGGGGTCGGGTTTGGTGCGGTACTCGTATTATTGGGAGCAATCCGCGAATTACTGGGCACCGGCGCGCTCTTTGCGGACATGCAACTGCTGTTCGGTGCCGGGGCGGAGTCCTGGCGCTGGCAGGTCTTCAACGTGGACTATCCCTTCCTCGTAGCAGTCCTCCCGCCCGGCGCTTTCCTGGTCACGGGGTGTCTGATTGCCCTTAAGAATCAGATCGATACCAGTCTTGAGCAACGCGCAAAGGCCAAAACGGATGCCCCGGTCGCCGGCAGCAAACGGGTACGAGTCACGGGGACAGTCTCATAACGGGCTCCAGCTGAGCCGTTTTACAGCGGGCCCCATAATCAGGGCAGGATGGTCACGCTTCCATCAGTGCATCGCCGGGTACCAGCGTCGCTAATATTTCGTCTACCGCGGCAGCATCCAATCCCTCATCCTCTTCGTCACAGGCATAGGTGCAATAAAGCAGCGCGTTCTGGTGGGCCACATACCACTCTGTGATCACCGCCGCGTCTTCTCTCAATTGACCGCCCACGCCGATAAATAGCCCAAAGGTCACCAACTCCCAGGCAGCCACCTCTGGAGATTCATCGCGAGCTATGTCGCGAGGGACGACGT
>JACETJ010000026.1 GCA_013911345.1 Congregibacter sp. | reverse complement strand
GGGGCGGATACCAGCATTGCGGCAGCAACGGCGGTACACAACCGGTTGGAGGTAACTCTCATGGCGATGGCCTCAATATTTTTTTGATTTATGGCCCCAAGAAACAGAGCCAATTACTTGAAAAGTAGCGTGACTATGCCGAATAAGCAACCAAAAAAGTAGGCGCTTTTTGGCCTTAACAGGAGTGTGATACCGCGCAAAAAGGAGGCGGGGCTAATACATATCAGCGTCCAATCGGCCCAAAAAACAAAAAACCCCCAAAAAGAGCACTTTGTGGGGGTTTCTGAGGTTCAGAGTGGCGTGCTTACTCGTCTGCGCCAGACTCCTCTACGGTGTCTGCCTCGTCCACCTCGGGCACCGGTCGATCCACCAGCTCGACAAAAGCCATGGGCGCCTTGTCTCCAGTCCGGTAGCCGCACTTCAAAATGCGGATATACCCACCCGGCCGCTCCTGGTATCGGGGACCCAGCTCCTCGAAGAGCTTGCCCACTGCCGCCTTGGAGCGCGTTCGATCGAACGCAAGACGCCGATTGGCCACGCTGTCGCTTTTCGCCAGTGTGATCAAAGGTTCTGCATAGCTTCGCAGTTCCTTTGCCTTCGGCAGGGTCGTTTTGATCAGCTCGTGCTCAACCAAAGAGACCGTCATGTTGCGGAACATGGCCTTCCTGTGCGAGCTGTTTCTATTCAGTTGTCGTCCGCTATGGCGATGACGCATGACGCTATTCCTTACAAATCATGCCCGAGCTATGCACGGGCGTTTTCTATTCTCAGACGCTCAACAGGCGCTCGTCGTTCTTCAGGCTGGCGGGAGGCCACGCCTCTAGACGCATGCCCAGCGACAGCCCCCGCGACGCCAATACATCTTTGATCTCGGTCAAAGACTTCTTACCTAGGTTCGGGGTTTTGAGCAGCTCAACCTCGGTGCGCTGAACCAGATCGCCGATGTAATAGATATTCTCTGCTTTTAGGCAGTTCGCCGAGCGAACCGTCAGCTCAAGGTCATCAACCGGGCGCAGCAAAATCGGATCGACTTCTTCAGCGGCCTCTGTCGCAGCTGCCTGAGCCTCGCCTTCGAGGTCCACAAACACCGCCAGCTGTTGCTGCAGGATGGTGGCCGCACGGCGAATCGCCTCTTCAGGATCCAACGTGCCGTTCGTCTCGAGATCAATAATTAGCTTATCCAAGTCAGTGCGTTGCTCGACCCGCGCGGAATCGACCACATAACTCACACGCCGGATCGGTGAGAAAGACGCGTCCAATGGCAAGCGGCCAATAGACCGTGTCTCTTCCTCTGGGTTCTCGCGAGCATCAGCAGGCGAATAGCCGCGACCTCGCTGCACTAGCAACCGAATCGACAGCGACGACTTGGCCGTCACCGTGCAGATAACGTGATCGGGGTTGGAGATCTCGACGTCGTGATCAACCTGGATGTCAGCCGCGGTCACCGTGCAGGGGCCCTGCGCAGACAGCGTCAGCTGTGCGGAGTCCTTGCCATTCAGTGACAAAGCCACGCCTTTCAGGTTGAGCAGGATCTCGATGACGTCTTCCTGTACACCTTCAATGGCAGAGTACTCGTGCTCAACACCGTCGATCTCGACTTCGGTGATGGCGCAACCTGGCATGGAGGACAGCAGGATGCGACGCAGCGCATTACCAAGCGTATGGCCAAAGCCTCGCTCAAGCGGCTCAAGGGTAACCGTCGCACGGGTATTAGAAGCCTCATCAACTTTGATGACGCGGGGTGTCAGAAACTCAGTGACCGAATTTTGCATAAAACACCTTCGATAATTTCAGGGATTGCTTAGGAGGAATAGGTTCGAAGTGGTTTACTTCGAATACAGCTCCACAATCAGGTTTTCGTTAATTTCGCCGGGCAGATCCTGACGCTCGGGACGAGACTTGAAGGTCCCCTCTAACTTGCCAGCATCCACCTCTACCCAAATGGGCTCCCCACGCTGCTCGGCTATTGCCAGGGCAGACTGCACCCGAAGTTGTTTCTTGGCTTTTTCGCGAACCGACACAATATCGCCTGGTTGCACTTGGTAAGAGGCGATATTCACCACCGTACCGTTCACCAATATGCCTTTATGCGCCACCAACTGACGGGCTTCGGATCGCGTTGAGCCAAAGCCCATGCGATAGACCACATTATCCAGCCGACTTTCCAGCAGCTGCAGCAGATTCTCGCCCGTAGCACCTTTCAGTCGCGCGGCTTCCTTGTAGTAATTGCGGAACTGCTTCTCCAGCACACCATAGATACGACGCACTTTCTGCTTTTCGCGCAACTGCACGCCATAATCAGACAGTCGTCCGCGACGCGCACCGTGCTGTCCTGGAGGCGTTTCTGATTTGCACTTCTTATCGAATGCTGTCACACCACTCTTAAGCTGCAGATCCGTGCCCTCCCGTCGGGAGAGCTTGCACTTCGGTCCAATATATCGAGCCATTTGCTAAGTCCTCTCTGGCGCGCGTTAGACGCGACGCTTCTTGGGTGGGCGACAGCCGTTATGGGGAATCGGTGTCACATCGGTAATGTTCGTAATCTTGTAACCGCAGCCATTCAGTGCACGCACCGCTGACTCTCTACCTGGGCCAGGTCCCTTCACCTCAACGTCCAGATTGCGCAGCCCGTATTCCTTGGCGGCCTCGCCTGCTCGTTCGGCAGCTACCTGCGCGGCAAACGGCGTGGATTTTCTAGAACCACGGAAGCCCGAGCCACCTGCAGTCGCCCAGCTCAAGGTATTACCCTGACGGTCGGTAATCGTGATAATGGTGTTGTTAAAAGACGCATGAACATGCGCGACACCATCGACCACCTGTTTGGTGATCTTGCGTTTCGTTGTCTTGGCGTTTTTTGCCATCTCTCTACTCGCTTTAATATCGACGCTACAAAAAGTGATGTAGCTCCACCAAAGTTATCCGCCCGCGTCGCGGGCGACGTTCTAATTACCTACGAATGGGCTTTCTGGGGCCCTTGCGTGTGCGTGCGTTGGTCTTGGTACGCTGACCGCGCAGGGGCAATCCCTTACGATGACGAAAGCCACGATTGCAACCGAGGTCCATCAACCGCTTGATGTTCATGGACACTTCCCGTCGCAGATCACCCTCGACATTCATCTCGGATACCAGTGAGCGAAGCTGATCCAACTCACCCTCTGACAGTTCGCCAATCTTGGTGCTCTCGGGGATATTGCTCACCTCGCACAACTTTTTGGCCTGGGTTCTACCAATGCCGAAAATATGTGTGAGCGAAATCACCGCGTGCTTATGATCGGGGATGTTAACTCCGGCGATACGCGCCATCTTTTATCTCCACACCTGTTGAGTAGTGCACCCACGGGCACACGACTGCTGCGCACCAGCAAAAAGGGCGCGCATATTAATGATTTGAGCGCTGGGCTTCAAGAATCAGCCCTGTCGCTGTTTGTGGCGAGGATCGGAGGAACAGATCACCCTGACCACGCCGTTACGTCGCACCACTTTGCAGTTACGACACATTTTCTTGACCGAAGCTCGCACTTTCATCGGAAACTCCTGATTCCTATCTCACCCGACCTGCGGGGCTGAGGCCCCCCAGGTTGGCTTTTTTCATTACACCTTCGTATTGGTGTGACATCAGATGGCTCTGCACCTGAGCCATGAAGTCCATCACGACCACCACCACAATCAGCATGGAGGTGCCACCCAAATAGAAGGGCACGTTGAACATGACCACCAAAAACTGCGGCAGCAAGCAGACCAGTGCGATGTAGGCCGAGCCAAACACCGTCAGACGGGTCAACACGCCGTCGATATAATTTGCCGTCTGCTGCCCGGGTCTGATCCCCGGTACGAAAGCGCCAGAACGCTTCAGGTTGTCGGCCACTTCCTGCGGGTTGAACATCAACGCCGTATAGAAGAAGCAGAAAAACACAATGAAACCGGTAAACAAGAGAATATTCAGCGGCTGGCCGGGGCCAATCGCCACCGCCAGATCCTGCAACCAGTCTGAGCTGTCGCCGCTACCAAACCACTGCGCAACCGACGCTGGGAAAAGCAGGATCGAGCTGGCAAAAATGGCCGGGATCACGCCCGCCATATTGACCTTGAGGGGCAGGTGCGAGGCTTGGGCCTGCATCATTTGTCGCCCCTGCTGCCGCTTTGCATAGTTCACTGTAATGCGGCGCTGGCCGCGCTCAATGAACACCACCAGATAGATCACCACTGCCGCCAGCACGAGAATACCTAGCAAGATCAAAATACTGATCTCACCCTGCCGGGCCTGCTCAAGCGACTGACCAATGGCGGCGGGAAGGCCTGCGACAATACCCGCAAAAATCAACAGAGAGATCCCGTTACCAACGCCTCGCTCGGTAATCTGCTCACCCAGCCACATCATGAATACCGCGCCTGTCACCAGAGAGGCCACGGCGGTGACATAGAAACTGAATCCAGTCACGTAGGTCAGGCCCTGATTGGCAAGACCGACGGTCATACCGGACCCCTGCACCAGCGCCAGGACCACTGTGAGGTAGCGGGTCCACTGAGAAATCTTGCGGCGGCCTGCCTCACCCTCTTTCTTAAGCTGCTCCAACTGGGGCGTCACGGCCGTCATCAACTGCATGATGATGGACGCGGATATGTACGGCAGGATGCCCAAAGCCAAAATACTCATGCGCTCCAAGGCGCCACCCGAGAACACATTGGCCAAGCCCAAAATAGTGCCCTGATTCTGATCAAACAAAGATGCCAGCTGCTCAGGATCGATACCGGGTACAGGAATGTGTGTCCCGATGCGATAGATCAAGAGCGCGATCAGCACAAAGCGCAGGCGAGCGAATAGCTCTCCCATGCCGGCTGAATTCATTGAGGGCATCCCATTTGCCATGAATTAGGCCTCGACGCTCCCACCGGCGGCTTCGATCGCCGCTTTGGCGCCCTTGGTGACTGTGACACCGCGCACATTCACCGCGCGGCTGATTTCACCAGACAAGAACACCCGCACACGTTTCACGTCGTCTTTGATCAGGTCAGCCGCTTTCAGCGAGTCCAGGTCAATCACGTCGCCCTCGACGCAGTTCAATTCATGCAGGCGCACTTCTGCAGTCGTTCGGCCAATACGGGAGGAAAAACCATACTTCGGCAAACGCTTCTGGAGCGGCATCTGACCGCCCTCGAAGCCCGCCTTCACGGTTCCCCCCGAGCGAGCCTTAAGACCTTTATGACCACGGCCCGCCGTCTTGCCGACCCCGGAACCAATACCTCGGCCCACGCGCTTCGCATCACGCTTAGCGCCTGGAGCAGGCTTCAGGCTGTTTAACCGCATTTCGTCAGACATTGCTCTCGCCCTCAACACGCACAAGGTAGTTCACCTTGTTGATCATGCCGCGCACGGACGGAGTGTCTTCCACCTCCACCGTGTGGCCAATTCGTCGCAGACCCAAGCCCGCCACGCAGGCCTGATGTTTCTTCAGGCGCCCATGAATGCTGCGGATCTGCGTTACCTTGATCATTGATTTACTCATCAGTCTTTCCTCACTACTCAGCTGAGGATTTCTTCCACAGTAAGGCCCCGGCGGGCCGCGACATCTTCAGGAGAGCTCATGTCTCGGAGCCCCTTGAAAGTGGCCTGAACGACGTTGACCGGGTTGGTCGAGCCGTAGCACTTTGCCAATACGTTGTGCACACCAGCGAGCTCCAACACAGAGCGCATGGCCCCCCCTGCGATCACGCCAGTACCTTCCGAGGCAGGCTGCATATACACCTTGGATGCACCATGGGCAGCCTTGATTGGGTACTGGAGCGTGCCGTTAACCAACTGCACCTGCACCATGTTGCGACGCGCTGATTCCATCGCTTTCTGGATAGCGACAGGTACCTCGCGAGCCTTACCACGGCCATAGCCAACGCGGCCTTTACCATCGCCCACGACGGTCAAAGCCGTAAAGCTCATGATGCGGCCACCCTTGACCGTCTTGGCGACTCGGTTTACCTGAACCAGCTTCTCCTGAAGATCTCCCTCAGTTCGCTGATCGCCCTGATGCTTTTTGTCTTTCATTGCCATACTTAAAACTCCAGCCCGCCTTCACGCGCGGCCTCTGCAAGTGCCTTAACCCGTCCGTGATATCGGAAACCTGAACGATCAAACGCAACCGATGTCACGCCAGCCGCCTTTGCCCGCTCTGCTACCAGCTTGCCAACCGCTGCCGCTGCCGCAACGTTGCCGGTAGCGCTTGAGCGCAGGTCCTTATCCAATGTCGAGGCCTGAGCCAAAATCGTCTTGCTGTCTCCAGAAATAACCTGGGCATAAATATGCTGTGGCGTACGATGCACTGACAGCCTGACGGAACCCGCAGTTCGCATGTGCACTCGGGATTTTTTGGCGCGGCGCAGACGCGCTTTTGTTTTGGTATTCATTGCCGTATCCGATTACTTTTTCTTGGCTTCCTTGCGCCGGACGTACTCGTCGGCGTAGCGAATGCCTTTTCCTTTATAGGGCTCTGGCGGACGGAAGCTGCGGATTTCCGCTGCTGCCTGACCAACTGCTTGCTTGTCGATGCCAGAGATCACAATTTCAGTTTGCGTGGGAGTGTCGGCTGAAAGCCCGTCCGCCAGCTGGTAGTCCACCTGATGAGAAAGACCGATGGTCAGGTTGACCGTTTTGCCTGTGGACTTTGCACGATAGCCAACGCCATTGAGCACCAGCTTTTTCTCCCAACCTTCGGAGACTCCTTTGACCATATTGGCCAAAAGGGAGCGGGTTGTACCCGCCATAGCGCGACTGTCATCACCGTCGTAGGTAATGGTGGCGACGTCTTCTTCGACATTCACACCCACACCATCGGTCAAAGTGAGGTCCAGAGAGCCTTTGCCACCCTTAACCGAGACATTCACTCCCTCAATTTTGACGTCCACCCCTTTGGGCAGGGCGACCGGACTATTTGCTACACGAGACATTTCTCTAACGCTCCAGTTCCCAGATCAGAAGACGGTGCAGAGGACTTCGCCCCCCACACCCGCGGCGCGCGCCGCCCGATCGGTCATCACCCCATGAGAAGTCGACACAATGGCGACACCCAATCCACCGCGCACAGATGGCAGATCGCCTTTGCCCGAGTAGCGTCGCAAAGAGGGCTTACTGATGCGCTCGATCTCGGCAATCACAGGCTTGCCGTCGAAATATTTAAGATCAATATGCAATCTGGGTTTACTGGTGCTGTCATCGTAACGATGACCGGCAATGTAGCCCTCTTGCTCGAGTACCTTGGCCACTGAAACCTTCAGCTTGGACCCAGGCATATCGACCGTTTGCTTACCCGCCATCTGCGCATTGCGCAGACGGGTCAACATATCGCTCAGCGGATCTTGCATGCTCATTCAAATGCTCTCCGTTACCAGCTGGACTTAACCAGACCCGGCACATCGCCACGCATCGCTGCCTCACGCAGCTTGTTGCGGCACAAACCAAATTTTCGATAAACCCCATGGGGACGACCGGTCAGCTGACAGCGACGCTGTTGGCGAACAGGGCTCGCATCCCGCGGCAGCTTCTGCAGCGCAATCTGCGCTTCCCACCGCTCTTCGTCACTTGCATTGACGTTGGCAATCACCTCTTTGAGTTGAGCGCGCTTGGCAGCAAACTTCGCTACTGTTCGCGCTCGCTTTGCCTCTCGGGCGATCATGGATTTCTTGGCCATATCTCTGATGCCTCAGCTTCTAAAAGGGAAATTGAACGCTGCCAGCAACGCCCGACCTTGCTCGTCATTGGCTGCAGTGGTGGATATGGTGATATCCATGCCGCGCAGCTTGTCGATCTGGTCGTAGTCAATTTCCGGGAAAATAATTTGCTCTGTAACGCCCATCGCGAAGTTGCCGCGGCCGTCAAACTGCTTGGGGCTAATGCCACGGAAGTCACGGACTCTGGGAATTGCGATATTGATAAGACGATCCAGGAACTCATACATGCGCTCATCCCGCAGCGTCACCTTGCAACCAATTGGCCAGCCATCACGGATCTTGAATCCCGCGATCGACTTGCGAGACTTGGTGACCACAGGCTTCTGACCGGCGATCTTTTCCATGTCGGCCACAGCATGCTCGAGCACCTTCTTGTCACCCACGGCTTCGCCGACACCCATGTTGAGGGTGATCTTGCTGATTCGCGGCACCGCCATCACGTTCTTGAGTCCCAGCTCTGACTGGAGCTTGGGAACAATCTCGCTACGGTACCTTTCTTTAAGCGCTGTCATGTCTCAAATGCCTCTTCTCACCACCACCGATCAGGCGTCAACCAAATCGCCGGAGGGTTTAAATACGCGGACTTTCTTGCCGTCCTCAACCCGGTAACCAACGCGCTCGCCCTTACCAGATTTACTGTTGTATACAGCGAGGTTAGAAGCCTGAATAGCAGCCTCCTGCTCAACGATGCCACCCACCACACCCGCCTGAGGGTTGGGTTTGGTGTGCTTCTTGATCATGTTCACACCACTGACAACCACACGATCACTGTCGATCACTCTGCGGACAGTGCCTCGCTTTCCCTTGTCTTTTCCGGCGATCACGATCACTTCGTCATCCTGCTTGAGCTTCGCCATGATTCGATCCTCTCGTTCCCTACTCAGATCACTTCCGGCGCAAGGGAAATGATTTTCATAAATTTTTCACCGCGAAGTTCGCGCGTGACCGGGCCGAAGATGCGGGTCCCGATCGGCGCGTCCTGTGCGTTCAGCAATACGGCCGCGTTTTCATCAAACTTGATTAATGAGCCATCGGGGCGACGAACGCCTTTCTTGGTGCGCACCACCACCGCAGTGATCACCTGGCCCTTCTTCACTTTCCCTCGAGGAATCGCTTCTTTGACCGTGACCTTAATCAGGTCACCCACGCGGGCATAACGACGCTTGGAGCCACCCAGCACTTTGATGCACATCACACGGCGTGCCCCGCTGTTATCGGCTACTTCCAGATACGACTGCGTCTGAATCATTTCTCTTTACTCCACCAACGGCCTATCGCCGCTCGCTCATATTGACCGAGGCTCAAATCTGAGTCGCGGTCTCCACTATCTCTACCAACGTCCAGCTCTTGCTTTTCGACATAGGTCGCGATTCCGCCACCAAAACGGTGTCGCCCATCCCCGCTTTGTTCTCCTCATCGTGCGCATGCACTTTGGAGGAGCGGGTGATGTACTTGCCGTACACGGGGTGCTTTACCCGACGCTCGATCTTGACCGTAATGGTCTTGTCCATCTTGTCGCTGACAACACGCCCCTGGAGCGTGCGTGCGCTTGATTCTGTCGATGCCATTACTGATCCGCCTTCTGTTGCAACACGGTTTTCACCCGCGCGATGTCTCGCTTGGCCTGCTTGAGCAAATGGCTCTGACCCAGCTGACCCGTCGCCTTGGCCATCCGTAGCTTGAACTGCTCCTCACGGAGAGACAGCAGTTGCTGATTCAATTCATCGACCGACTTGTCACGAAGTTCACTGGCTTTCATCACATCACCGACCGTTTCACAAAAGTGGTCTGCACCGGCAACTTGGCAGCGGCAAGGTCGAATGCCTCTCGCGCCAACTGCTCCGATACACCCTCGACTTCATACAGGACCCGACCCGGCTGGATCTGCGCCACCCAATACTCAACGTTGCCCTTGCCCTTGCCCTGCCGGACTTCCAATGGCTTACCGGTAATCGGCTTGTCGGGAAAAATACGAATCCAGATTTTTCCGCCCCGCTTGATATGGCGGGTCATGGCGCGACGAGCAGCCTCGATCTGGCGCGCAGTAATACGCCCACGGCCGGTGGCTTTGAGCGCATACTCGCCAAAGCTCACCTTGCTACCGCGCTCAGCGAGACCGCGATTGCGGCCTTTCTGCGTCTTGCGGAACTTGGTCCGTTTCGGTTGCAACATGTTTTACTTCCTCAATCAGGTATTCGACTCA
The DNA here is from genome assembly GCA_013911345.1 of Congregibacter sp. Next base: position 2,817 of record JACETJ010000026.1, on the reverse strand, counting down.
GCCTGGAGATCACTCAGATCTCTTCGCCCTCGCCGATCACCTCACCTTTAAAAATCCATACCTTCACGCCAATTACACCGTAGGTGGTGTGCGCTTCATACGTGGCGTAATCGATATCAGCCCGCAGGGTGTGCAGTGGCACGCGGCCCTCGCGGTACCATTCGGTCCGAGCAATCTCGGCGCCACCGAGTCGACCGCCGACCTGCACCTTGATGCCCTCGGCACCCTGTCGCATGGCGTTTTGCACCACACGCTTCATCGCTCGTCGGAACATCACCCGGCGCTCGAGTTGCTGCGCCACGTTCTGGGCGACCAGTCGAGCATCGACGTCTGGCTTGCGAATCTCTTCGATATTGATGTGCACTGGCACACCCATCTTGGCGGACAGATCCTTGCGCAGACCGTCTACATCCTCACCTTTCTTGCCGATGACGATACCGGGGCGCGCTGTAAAAATAGTGATGCGCGCAGTCTGTGCGGGGCGCTCGATCTTGACGCGGCTCACAGAGGCGGCATCCAGCTTCTTCAGGATGTACTCGCGCACCTCGAGGTCATTAATCAAGTTCTTCGCATAGGTTTTGCTGTCTGCGTACCAGACCGAGTTATGGTCCTTGACTACGCCCAGTCGGATACCCGTTGGATGTACCTTCTGACCCATTAGGTCGTCTCCTTAACTCTCGTTGTCCGCAACCTTGACCGTAATATGGCAGGTGCGCTTAAAAATACGGTCACCGCGGCCTTTGGCCCGAGCGCGCAGGCGCTTCATGGTGAACCCTTCATCAACATAGATCGTGGATACACGCAGCTCATCAACGTCCGCGCCCTCATTGTTCTCGGCATTTGCAATCGCTGAGTTGAGCACCTTGCGCACAAGCGCTGCGGCTTTCTTGTTACTGAACTCAAGCACACTCAGCGCCTCTTCCACCGGCTTGCCACGAACCTGGTCAGCGACTAGCCGAGCCTTCTGCGCCGAGATGCGTGCTGCACGTAATTTGGCTGCTACTTCCATTTCTCTCTCCAGCCCGCCTTATCGCTTGGCCTTCTTGTCCACGATGTGACCCTTGAAGGTTCGGGTCACCGCAAATTCACCCAGCTTGTGACCGACCATGTCCTCGTTGATCAAAATAGGGACATGCTGTCTGCCGTTGTGTACGGCAATGGTCAAACCCACCATGTTCGGGGCGACCATCGATCGTCGCGACCAGGTCTTGATCGGTCGGCGGTCATTGGTTTCCACCGCCGCGTCGACCTTTTTCATGAGGTGAAGGTCGATGAAAGGGCCTTTCTTCAATGAACGGGGCACTGTTTACTCTCCTGACCGATTACTTCTTGCCACGACGGCGAACGATCATGCCGTCGGTGCGCTTATTCTTGCGGGTTTTGTAGCCCTTGGTCGGCACGCCCCAAGGCGTTACCGGGTGACGGCCACCTGACGTCTTACCTTCACCACCACCGTGGGGATGGTCAACCGGGTTCATGGCAACACCACGAACGGTCGGCCGTACGCCTCTCCAACGCGCGGCGCCCGCTTTACCGAGCTTGCGCAGGCTGTGCTCTGAGTTGGATACCTCGCCCAGAGTGGCACGGCAATCAATGGGCACCTTGCGCATCTCACCGGAGCGCAGGCGAACCGTGGCGTATTGGCCTTCACGGGCAACCAACTGCACAGAAGCACCCGCAGAGCGCGCCATTTGTGCGCCCTTGCCAGGCTTCAGCTCGATGGCGTGAATCACAGAACCCACGGGAATGTTGCGCACCGGCAAGCAGTTGCCCGCTTTGATCGGTGCCGCAGAACCGGAGTGCAATATATCGCCCGCCTGAACACCTTTGGGCGCGATGATGTAACGGCGCTCTCCATCGGCGTATAGAAGCAGCGCAATATGAGCGGTGCGGTTGGGGTCGTATTCGATGCGCTCCACCTTGGCGGCGATGCCGTCCTTGGTGCGCTTAAAATCGATCTTGCGATAGTGCTGCTTGTGACCACCACCGATATGGCGAGTGGTAATGCGACCGAGGTTGTTACGGCCACCGGTCTTAGATTTCTTCTCGAGGAGCGGGCCGTGAGGTTTGCCTTTATGCAAGCCTTCAGTCACCACCTTGACCTGGTGGCGGCGTCCTGCTGACGTGGGTTTACTCTTTACGACTGCCATGACTCGCTACCTCAGCTAATCGACGCAAAGTCAATTTCCTGACCCTGCTCCACCCGGACGTAGGCTTTCTTCCACGACGGGCGCTTGCTTAATCCGTAACGGTTGCGCTTGGTCTTACCCTTTACGCGCAACGTCTGGACATCATTCACCGTGACCTTGAATAACTGCTCGACGGACTGACGAATTTCGTCCTTGGTCGCGTCCAGCGAGACACGGAACACATACTGGTTGCTCTGCTCTGCCACGATTGCCGACTTTTCCGACACGTGGGGGCCCAGCAGAATCTGAAAAACGCGCTCCTGATTCACGCCAACGTCTCCTCAAACTTCTTGACCGCATCGACGGTGATCATGACCTTGTCGTAAGCAATAAGACTGACAGGGTCGGCGCCTTCGACGTCCCGCACGTCAACTTTGTGCAGGTTTCGAGAGGCCAGATACAAGTTCTTGTCCACGTTGTCCGCCACAATCAAAACGTTATCCACGCCATACCCTTTTAGGGCCTCAACGAGCAGCTTGGTCTTGGGCTGCTCAACGTCCAGCGCCTCAACGATCATCAGTCGGTCGGTTCGGGCCAGCTCAGACAGGATGGAACGCATCGCTGCCCGGTACATTTTGCGATTCACTTTCTGCGAGTGATCCTGCGGCTTGGCTGCAAAGGTCACGCC
>JACETJ010000025.1 GCA_013911345.1 Congregibacter sp. | reverse complement strand
TCATCCATTTCACCGAGCTCTTTCTGAATCGCCTTCATCTGCTCATTCAGGTAATACTCTCGCTGACTCTTCTCCATTTGCTTTTTGACGCGTCCGCGAATGCGCTTCTCAACTTGAAACAGATCAATCTCGGCATCCATCAGCGACTGGAGGTGCTCAAGCCGGCCTTGGACGTCGGCAATCTCGAGAATGCGCTGCTTCTCCTCAAGATCGACACCCATGTGAGCAGAAATGGTATCGGCAAGCCGACCCGGTTCATCGATCCCAGACAATGAGGTCAACACTTCCGCAGGGACCTTCTTGCTCAACCCCACGTACTTCTCAAACTGCTCTACCGTCGCTTTTACCAGAGACGCTGCGTCTCTCTCGGGCAGTGGGTCGGCCTCTATCTGGCGCACCGAGGCCACAGCGAACTGCTCGTCGTCGTCGATTGCCAGAACAGCAGCGCGATAACTGCCCTCTACCAGCACCTTGATCGTCCCATCTGGCAGCTTGAGCAACTGAAGAATATTGGAGACTGTGCCGACCTGATAGAGATCATCCACACCAGGTTGATCATCTGCCGCGTTGCGCTGTGCAACGAGGAGCACTTGCTTGCTATCCAGCATCGCGTGCTCTAGCGCCTCTATGGAACGCTCACGCCCAACAAACAGCGGCAACACCATATGGGGATACACGACGACGTCGCGAAGCGGCAAAAGCGGCAATTGGTGGTCTTGATCAGTCATCATCTACTCCCGTCCTACTGCCAATATGGGGCCAAGACACTCCCTTTTAAAGGGGCGCCAGCACAAATAAGTACCCATATGGGGGGAAAATGGATTGATGGACCGCGACCCTTGGAAAACAAGGGGCCAGCGTTACTCGTCGCCCGCAACCGCCGCGCTTGGCGTCTCGTAGACCAGCAGAGGTTCGGAATCACCCTTGACCACGGATTCGTCAACAACAATCTTGGCAACATCAGGCGTCGAGGGAATCTTATACATTGACTCAAGCAGAATGCCTTCGAGGATAGACCGCAGACCACGCGCACCGGTCTTCCGCTCCATCGCCCGCTCGGCAACCGCCTGCAACCCATCCTCTCGGAAATCGATTTCAACGCCTTCCATCTCAAACATTTTGGCGTACTGCTTGGTCAGAGCGTTACGAGGCTCTGTCAGTATCCTGATGAGCGCGTCCGAATCTAATTCTTCCAAAGTGGCAATAATAGGGAGTCTGCCGACAAATTCGGGGATGAGTCCGTATTGCACCAGATCCTCTGGCTGCAAGTCGGACAGCGTTTCGCCGAAGTTCCGTGTTTCGTCTTTGCTCTTCACCTCGGCGCCGAAACCAATGCCACCCTTTTCTGAACGGTTGCGGATAACTTTATCGAGGCCGGCAAATGCCCCACCACAAATGAACAGGATATTGCCGGTATCGACCTGCAAAAACTCTTGCTGGGGGTGCTTGCGTCCTCCCTGCGGAGGCACCGACGCAACGGTGCCCTCAATCAGTTTGAGGAGCGCCTGCTGCACACCCTCCCCCGACACATCGCGAGTGATGGACGGGTTGTCGGATTTCCTGGAAATCTTGTCTATCTCGTCAATGTAGACAATACCCATTTGCGCCCGCTCTACGTCGTAGTCGCATTTCTGGAGTAGCTTTTGAATGATGTTTTCCACGTCCTCGCCAACGTACCCGGCCTCGGTCAGCGTGGTGGCATCAGCAATCGTGAAAGGCACGTCCAACAAACGCGCCAACGTCTCTGCCAGCAGAGTCTTACCGGAGCCCGTGGGTCCTACGAGCAAGATATTGGACTTGCTCAATTCCACGTCTTCGCTGCTATGCGCTGAGGGGGTCGCACTCCTGAGGCGTTTGTAATGGTTGTAGACAGCAACGGCGAGCACGCGCTTGGCCTTCTTCTGCCCGATCACATATTGATTGAGGATCTCATTGATCTCCTCGGGTATCGGCAGTTTGGTGTTGTCTCCCTCGCTACCGGCCTCCTGAATTTCCTCGCGGATAATGTCATTACAGAGGTCTACGCATTCGTCACAGATAAACACCGACGGGCCCGCAATCAGCTTGCGCACCTCGTTCTGGCTCTTGCCACAGAACGAGCAATAGAGCAGTTTTCCGTTATCTCCGGAGGTGTTGTCGTCGGTCATAAGGTTTCCCGAGGCCTTTTGCTACCTGCCACTAACCTTGATACGTTTCTGGGGACTTTGCAAGTCAGCGTGACGCAGCGGCTTTCACCACTATCTCGCGCTGATAACCTCGTCAACCAGCCCATATTCAACACTCTGTTCCGAGCTCATGAACCGGTCGCGCTCTGTGTCACGCTCGATCACTTCCATTGATTGACCGGTATGCTCGGCAAGCAGGCTATTTAGCCGCTCGCGGAGAAACAAGATTTCCTTGGCCTGGATCTCAATGTCCGTAGCCTGGCCCTGCGCACCACCACTGGGCTGGTGAATCATGGTCCGCGCGTTGGGAAGAATGTAACGCTTGCCTTTCGAGCCACCACTCAGCAAAAAAGCACCCATCGAGGCTGCCTGACCGATACACATTGTGCTCACGTCTGGCTTGATGAAGCGCATCGTGTCATAGATAGACAACCCGGCTGTTACGGAACCTCCAGGACTGTTGATGTACAGGTGCACATCTTTATCGGGATTCTCAGATTCCAAGAACAACAACTGCGCCACAACGAGATTCGCCATCTGGTCTTCAATCGGGCCAACTATAAATATGACGCGCTCTTTGAGAAGCCGGGAATAAATGTCGAAAGATCTCTCCCCGCGAGAGGTCTGCTCGATAACCATCGGCACTAAGCCGAGCGCTTGGGGGTCCTGATCGAAACCTTGTGTCTTCATGCTCGTTCCTTGCTTGTATGCATTATGCGGAGCTTGCCGGGCGTGCCTTTTCCAAAGCGTCCTGATAGCTACACTCGACCTCAGCTATGGCCGCTGAGGAGAGGAGCTTCTCGACCACAGCATCTTCCAGTACCCGTGACTCGATCCCTGACAGCTGCTCGTTTTCCGAGTAGTACCAGTTGATGACTTCTTCCGGGTCCTGATAAGTCGAGGCAATGTCCTCAATCGCTTCGCGCACTTTAGCGGGCTCTGCGGCTATCTCGAACTGACTGATCATCTCCGCCACTACGAGGCCCAGCTTCACCCGACGCTCGGCTTGATCGGCAAACATTTCGTCGGGCAACACGGCGGCCAGATCCATATCCTGTGGCGCGGCACCGCCAAACTGCTGGAACATCTGCTGCCGCATGGTATTCACTTCTTGCGCGATCAATGAAGCAGGCAGCTCCAGATCATCGTGCGCCGCAACAACGGCGTCCATGACCTGATTCTTGACAGACGCCTCAATGGCATTTTTTAGCTCCCGCTCCATGTTCTGCTTCACCTCGGTGCGGAAATCCTGCTCTGTGCCCTCTTCCAGACCATATTGAGCAAACAACGCTTCATCGACGGGCGCCAGTTCGAGCTCCTGAACTTCTCTTACCTGGACCTTAAACTCCACATCAGCGCCCGCAAGATCTTCATTCTGGTAGTCCTCCGGAAAGGTCAGCTTGAGCAGCTTCTCTTCTCCAGCACTGGCGCCAACGAGTCCATCCTCAAAACCCGGAATCATTCGCCCCGAGCCGAGCTCCAATGCAGTGCCCTCTCCAGCGCCACCCTCGAAGGCCTCTCCGTCTCGGAAGCCCTCAAAATCAATCACGAGAGTATCCCCCTCGGCCGCAGCCCGCTCCGCGGTGACTAACTTGCCCTGCTGCTTGCGGAAGACCTCTACAATATCGTCTATGTCAGCATCCGTGACTTCGGCCACAGGCTTTTCGACAGACAAATCGTCAAGGCCACTTACCTCAACAGTCGGGAAAACCTCGAAGGTAGCGGTGTACTCAACATCCTGCCCGGCATCCATTCTTTTCGCCTCGATACTCGGCTGGCCAGCGGGCCGCAGATTCTCAGAAATCACGGCCTCCTGAAACGACTGGCTAATCACCTCGCCAAGCACTTCCTGCCGCACGCCCGCACCAAATCGCTGCTGCATCACTCGCATCGGGACCTTACCGGGCCGGAAACCCGGTAGCCTGACGTTGCGCGCCGCTTCCTGAAGCCGCTTATCGACAGCTGTGTCGACCTGATCAGCTGGGACACCTACGGTCAAGCGCCGCTCCAGCCCAGAGGTTGTTTCTACGGAGACCCGCATTTTTGTGCTCCTGAAAATACCGAGTGTTGGGGTACGCAATACGACATGTTCGCACCCAGTCCTCTCGCGGTTCATTTCCAACTGCTTGCACGCTAGCGGGGGTAATTGGTGCGGAAGGAGAGACTTGAACTCTCACGTCATAAGACACTGGAACCTAAATCCAGCGCGTCTACCAATTCCGCCACTTCCGCACGTAACTCAGGACAAACCGCGACAGGGCGTACCGTTTGAGGCGCGCGATGGTGTCATAAAAAATGAGCGTTTACAACGGCTTCAGCCATAACCATTGGCTAGCCCAATGCATCGTTAGCATCGATCATGCGCCGCCATGAAGCGAGAATTAACATGAACAAATACTTGTATTTAATTCTTATTATATTCAGTGACTTATAATGTACAATTAAATTGCAGTGTTATATAAAAGATGTCGAAGTGGGTAATATGCCGCATTGATCTAAGAAAAGCTGCCCCGCCGCTGGATTAATCTGTCGCTTCGGTCATAATAAAAATTGTCGCAGTGCCCCTCAAGAAGCCTGACGACACCGGGTATCCCAAGTACCCGGACTGTGAGCCCGCAGATGTGCCCGCGGGCCCACCACTCCTAAAAGTCTATGACTACGGGCCCCACGGGGCCCGCTTTTTTTTGCGGCGAACAGTAGTCTGAGGATAATTCGAAGAGCGCCGACTCAAACCGCCGCCGCAGGGATTGCCCGACAACGCCGCGAGATCTCAACTCAGTTACAAGAGCGCAGCATGCCGCTAGAGCGTGTGGGTCACCCTGTCTGAACCTAATGAACCGCCAAGATAATTCTCGATTGTTGCCGTTATCCCCGCGTCCTGGTCAGAAAACTCGATGCCGATGCCAGCCTGCCGATTGCCTTGCGCACCTTTCGGAGTAATCCAAACTACCCGGCCAGCCACCGGCAGCTTCTCCGGCTCATCCATCAGGCTCAGCAACAGAAATACCTCATCTCCAAGTCGATAAGATCGCGTGGTGGGGACAAATAGCCCGCCATTCTTCAAGAACGACATGTACGCGCCATAAAGTACGGCCTTGTCCTGAATGGTCAGCGTCAGCACAGATTGGTTGTCGGCATCGCTCATGGCTGTACCTTAACCGGCGAGACCTTGTGTGCCAACACTGGCGAAGAAGCGCCCAATGACACTGGGAAATACTGCATGACCTCTGCTCCGACAGAGTCGAAACAACTCAGCGGCAACAATTTCTCTGCTAGGGGTAGCCCCCTGCTTCACCCGAGAAGACAGCTCACACACGCACCGATGCAATAACAGCCAACTCTGGGCTTCACGGGCAAAACGATCAGGTTCCAATCGACGAACACTGTCTTCGATCCAAATCTGCAAACGCAGCAATAACTGCTCGAGCTCAACCCGGGACCAGCTCGCGGGCGGGCCGCTTTGATTGGTGCTCAAACCCTCCAGGCTGTTGGCGACTTCATACTGTTCCGCCAACGCATCCGAATCCGCCATTCCCAATGCAGTGACCGTCCTACCCTGAGTGATAGTCAACATCCGCCGAGCTTCATCGGCACCGCCTTGAATTTCCGCTGCAAGCCATCGCTCTGCAGAGGCTTTATCAGGTGACGGCAGTCGGATCATCTGACATCGCGAGCGGACCGTGGCAGGCAGACGCCAAGTCTCAGCGGTTGAGAGCAATATCAACGTATTCCCCGAGGGCTCTTCAAGCGTCTTCAACAAACTGTTGGCTGCCGCCAACGTCATGTGGTTCGCGTCTCTGATGAGGAGCATTTTGAGATCGCCATACAGAGACGTTTGTTGCAGGAAATGCGTTGCTTGGCGTATCTGATCGATTCCTATTGCCGTCTTGCCCTCCGCTCTCTCTATAACCAACAGATCGCCATGCGTGTTCTGAAGAAAGGCACTGCAGCTCTGACACTTCAAGCAGGCAGCCGCCTGCTCCGTGTCATGACACAATTTTTGAATAGCGAGCTGCAGCGAAAACAAAGCGGCCTCCTCCGCGTCTTCGCTCACAACCACGTAAGCATGTCCCTGACCTCTACCGGAAGGCAGCGAGTCTCTCAGGGAATCGATCAGCCAGGGCGGCATGCTCAACCAGGAAGGCAGGTTAGTACTCTGCGGGTCACGGGCCATCAAACCACCTCGCTGCCATCGCCTCCAAAGCATGCTGCACCTGCGGTAGGGCCTCTGCGGCATTCACAATCGCGTAACGATTAGGGTCTTGCTGGGCGCGATCAAGATAGCCTTCACGGACTCGTTCAAAAAAAGTCTGGGCTTCCTGTTCAAACCGATCCAAGTCACCCCTTGCCCTGGCCCGTGCTAACCCTATCTCCGGCGGCATATCCATCAGCACCACAGTATCAGGACGCCGTTCGCCCTGAACCAGCTCCTCGAGCTTTTCAATCAAGCCGTAAGACATGCCCCTTCCGGCACCTTGGTAGGCATAAGTAGCATCTGTGAAGCGATCGCACAGTACCCATTTTCCCTGCGCCAGTGCAGGCTCAATCACTTTTGCCAAGTGCTGCGCACGAGCAGCAAAGACCAGCAGCAGCTCCGCCATTTCCACTGGAGCCTCTTCCTCAACGCTCAGAAGATTACGGCGGATCGCCTCCGCCAGCGGTGTGCCACCGGGTTCTCGGGTCTGCAAAACAGGGATACCCTGCTCTAATAATTTCTGTGCCAGAAAAGCCTGGGCGGTCGACTTTCCTGCGCCCTCTCCACCCTCAATCGTAATAAACCGACCTTCCATACCAGTCTACTGACCGTCCGGACTGCCGGGCGAAGAGCGATAGTCGCCCCGCCGGGTCAATTGGTAGCGGCGCACGTTTTCCTCGTGCTCTTTGAGCGTTGCGCTGAACGCATGGGAGCCATCACCCTTGGCGACAAAATACAGGGACGCGTTGTCATCAGGAGAAAACACAGCTCGCAACGCTGCCTCGCCGGGTAACGCTATTGGGGTCGGAGGAAGCCCCTTAATGGCATAGGTGTTGTAGGGGTTAGTGGTGTCTCGCAAGTGTCGCCGCTTTAAATCGCCGTCATAGTCGTCCCCGAGACCATAAATGACCGTAGGGTCGGTCTGCAAACGCATGCCTTTCTCGAGTCGGCGCAAGAACACGCCGGCAATTTGCGCCCGCTCACCCGCCACCCCGGTCTCTTTTTCGACGATCGAGGCCAATATTAACGCTGCGTAAGGAGATACAAGCACCGAATCCTCAGAGCGGCTTGCCCATAAATCCGCCAACAACTCGTTCATCGCGACGTGTGATCTTCTCAGAATATCGAGGTCCGAGTCGCCGCGGATGTAAGACCAGGTCTCGGGTAGAAAAAAACCCTCCGCCGAGTCCTCGCGCTCGGTCATTGTCAGCAACGCAGACGACAATTCGGCAAGAGGCGTTTTGGTGAGTGCGGGCTCTCGATGCAAGGCCTGAATCGCCTCGGCAAGCGTGATGCCCTCCGGCAAGGTCACGCGATAGCGCACCACCCCTCCTGCAGCCAACTTCGCAATAAATTCACCCGCGGTTAGAGGTGGATTGACGGCAAACTCACCCGCTTGAATCTGCTCATCCAAACCCTGCCAGCGGGCCAGCCAACCAACCCAGTTGCTCTGCCTTAACCACTGGCGTTTTTCGGCCCGTTCTAGCACCTGCCTCAGGCTTTCTCCTCTAGCCACCGTCACGATAGCCCCCTCTGCCGGGAGCGCGAGGGGTTGGTCCCACAGCGCAGACAGGCGCAGCGCACTTCCGGCGAAGGCGACTACAGACAATACAAAAACCAAAACGATTAACTTTTTGCTCACGCAATCTGCTCCACGATCGCGCGTCGCAACGCTGCTACCCATTCCGTTCCGGCAGGAGAGTCCAGCGGAGACTCACCTAGCTGCGTCACTGGCGTGATCCAGGAGACGGAGTTGGTGGTAATCAATGCATCTGCAGTCAAGCATTCCGCCAGAGAAATCGGCCTGATGTCCGCGGTGTAATCCATGGCCGGCAAGATTTTATTGAGCAGTATTTCGCGTCGCGTGCCGGCGATACCGCAACGGTCCAAGCAAGGGGTCGCTACCTGCTTGCCAAAAAGCATAAACAGATTGGCTCGACTGCTCGAGATTACCTGGTCATCGCTGTCCATCATCACCATGTCATCCCAGCCGCCAGTTGCCGCCTCCGCGGCGGCCACCACCTGCTCCGTTCGGGCCAGAAGCTTTAAACCCGCAAACTGTGGCTGTGTCGCCCAGCGAGTCGCAGCGATACCGCATCGCAATTGGGATGGTGAGGAGCCTGGGCTGGGATAGGCACGCAAAATAGACCGTAGCTGAGATACCTCTGGCGGTGTATACCCCCGAGGCCCTGAGCCCCGGGTCACCGTCAAGCGAGCGATCCCTGTATGTCGAGCTGTCTTGAGGCAGTGTCCTGCTTCCTCAAAGATGCGTGCACCCAAGTCAGCGGCACCCACTACCTGTAACGCCCTGAGCGCTCGAATCAGCCGACTTAGGTGAAGATCCTCGTGCCAGATGCGCCCCTCATCACAGGACAGTGTTTCGAAAGCGCCGTCGGCATAGTTCAATCCTCGGTCATCTGCGGGAACCGTGTCGCCGGCAACTCCATCGACCCAGGTTAACGACATGCTCCGACGGGCGCTCAGTTCAACTCACTGAAAATCAGAGAGCCGTTGGTGCCACCAAAACCAAAGGAGTTGGACAGAGCGTGTCGGATCTGGCGCTCTTGCGCGTGATGAGGCACGTAGTTGAGATCACACCCCTCGCCGGGGTTATCAAGATTAATCGTTGGCGGCGCGACATTATCTCGGAGCGCCAGTATCGTCAGAATCGCCTCGACCGAACCGGCTGCTCCCAGCAGGTGCCCGATCATGGATTTTGTCGAACTCACTGCCAAGCGAGGCGCGTGAGAGCCGAACACACTCTTGAGCGCCAGTGACTCTGCCAGATCCCCGGCTTCAGTCGACGTACCGTGCGCATTGACATAATCGATGTCCTCTTTCGACAGCCCCGCATCATTAAGCGCCTGCTGCATCGATGCAGCCGCTCCACGACCGTCCTCGGGCGGTGAGGTCATGTGATACGCATCACCACTCATGCCAAATCCGGTCAACTCGCAATAAATACGAGCCCCCCGAGCTGTCGCACTATCAAGCGATTCAAGCATGAGTACGCCAGCACCATCGCCGAGCACGAAGCCGTCGCGATCCGCATCCCAGGGCCGCGAGGCTCGCTCGGGGTCATCGTTGCGCGTGGATAGCGCTCGTGCGGCGGCAAACCCACCAATACCGACTGGGGTCGTGGCCATCTCCGCACCGCCGACCAGCATGGCGTCCACATCGCCTGCGGCAATCATGCGCGCGCCAAGCCCAATGTTATGGGTGCCGGTGGTGCAGGCGGTAACCACCGCAATATTGGGGCCCTGCAAGTTATAGAGAATCGACAGATTCCCAGCGATCATGTTAATGATGGCGCCGGGCACAAAAAAAGGCGAGATCCGCTTTGGGCCCTTTTGATCGACTAGCATCGCAGTATCTTCGATAGAGCCAATACCGCCGATGCCCGAACCTATCGCGCAACCAATTCGCGCGGCGGTGGCGTCCGTGACCTCGAGTCCCGAGTCTCTGAACGCCTGAATGCCCGCCACCATGCCAAACTGAATGAACGGATCCATACGCCTGGCATCACGCGCTTCGAGATACCCCTCAACGCTAAAGTTTTTCACGCTGGCACTAAAGCGTGTAGTGAAGGCCGACGCGTCGAACTGGTCAATCATCGCAGCGCCGCTGCGCCCGTCGCAGATTCCTGCCCAGCTAGAATCCACATCCAAGCCCAATGGCGTAACGGCTCCCATGCCGGTAACGACCACTCTATTGCCTTTCATGATGCACCCCTTCTGCCCCTTTAGGTTTGCGTTAGCTTTGGTCAACCTGACATTCGGTCTTTTGGTCGCGGCGTCAGACGAAATGATGTCAACACGTTTGGACCATCATCAAAACGAAAAAGGCCGCGCTGCGTGAGCAGAGCGGCCCCGGTATTCAGTTGCTGAGACCCGCTCAGGCGAGGTTGGTATTGATGTAATCGATCGCCAGCTGAACGGTGGTAATCTTTTCTGCCTCTTCGTCAGGGATTTCGGTCTCGAATTCTTCCTCGAGCGCCATGACCAGCTCTACTGTGTCGAGGGAATCTGCTCCGAGATCATCAACGAATGACGCCTCTGCCTTGACTTCCTCTTCTTTGACGCCCAATTGCTCGGCGACAATTTTCTTCACTCGATCTTCAATATTGCTCATGACGTGCTCTTTGCTCCCGGTTGTCGTCGGGCGCTAGGCCCAAACGCGGTGGATTTTACAAGCTTTTGCCACAAGTAAAACCCTTTTTGACGGATATTCGACCCTTGATAGCGTAGCTCAGCCCATGTAAAGACCGCCATTCACATGCAACGTCTCACCGGTAATATATTGCGCAGCATCACTCGCCAGAAAGGCGACAGCCGCTGCCACGTCGTCGGGGGAGCCCAGTCGACCCAATGGAATCTGGCTCTGCAGGATATCCCGTTGCTCTTCAGCGAGAGCGCGGGTCATGTCGGTATCTATGAACCCGGGCGCAATGCAGTTGACGGTCACAGACCGTGAGCCCAGCTCTCTGGCAAGAGAGCGCGCCATGCCCTCTGCGCCCGCTTTTGTTGCCGCGTAATTACTCTGCCCCGCGTTGCCCATGGACCCAACCACGGACGTAACGTTAATGATTCGCCCCCACCGGGCTTTGGTCATGCCGCGCAAGCACGCCTTGCTGAGCCGATACAGCGCCGTGAGGTTGGTATCAATAACCTGCTGCCACTCGTCCTCTTTCATGCGCATCAGTATGTTGTCTTTAGTAATACCTGCGTTGTTAATCAGCACAAGCGGATCGCCGTGCTCCTCGCGAACACCTGAAATGAGCGCGTCAACGCTGCCCGGATCGGTCACATTCAGTACTTGACCGATTCCGCCCAGCCCACCGAGCGCTTCACTGATAGCGGCAGCGCCGGCCTCGCTGGTCGCGGTCCCCACCACCGTGAGATGTTGCTCGGCCAACTTCCGGGCAATGGCCGCGCCAATTCCCCGGCTCGCGCCGGTGACGAGTGCTACTCTCTTGTCATCCTTTTCACCATCGCTCATCAGGCACTCTCCGTTGCGGCCACTTTCAGCGCCTCAGGATCTCCCAAAGTGGCGCACTCGATGGACCGATCAATACGCTTGATCAAGCCAGTTAATACTTTGCCGGGGCCGCACTCGGCGAAGCGGGTACACCCAGCCTCTAGGAGCGTCATCACACATTGCGTCCACATCACCGGTTCCGACACCTGTCGGACCAAGAGTCGCCTGATTTCCATCGCCTTGCGGTGAGGCTGGGCATCAACATTGCTGATCACAGGAACCGATGCATCGCTGAGCTCTACCGTCTGGAATGCCTCGGCCATCACGGCGGCCGCGGGTTGCATCAGGGGGGTGTGAAACGGCGCACTAACGGGCAGCGGCAATACACGTTTGGCGCCCGCCTCCTTCATAAAAGCACCTGCAGCTTCCACCGCCTTTACATGGCCTGCAATGACGACTTGACCAGGAGAGTTGTAGTTGACTGCGCCCACATAGGCGTTGTCGTCGCAATGCGTGACGCAGATCTCGTCGATGACGGCATCGCTTAATCCCAACACAGCGGCCATGGCACCCTCTCCGGCCGGGACCGCAGATTGCATGGCTCGCCCCCGGGTTTGCACTAAACTCGCCGCGTCCCTCAAGGACAGTGCGCCCGCGACTACCAAAGCGGAGTACTCGCCAAGACTATGACCGGCCACAAACTCGGGGCTCGGGCCGCCCTCCTGCTGCCAGCACCGATACAGCGCCACGCTGGCAGTCAAAATAGCGGGCTGAGTGAACTCAGTGAGGGTTAGCTGGTCTTCGGGGCCTTGGCTGACGAGCGCCCACAGGTCATAACCCAGGGCATTACTGGCCTCGGCGAAGGTGTCTCCGACCACTGTGTAGTGTTCCGCGGCCTGCGAGAGCATGCCAACGGACTGTGACCCCTGGCCGGGGAAGAGAAAGGCGTACCCTGACAAAAACGATTACTCGTCGTCGCCGGTGTCCACTACCTTTTTACCGCGATAAAAACCGTCAGCACTCACGTGGTGACGACGACGGGTCTCCCCAGAGGTCTCATCAACAGTGAGCGTGGGCCCACCGATGGCGTCGTGCGCACGACGCATGCCCCTCTTGGAACGAGTCTTACGATTCTGCTGTACAGCCATGACTGGCCTCCTAGTTAAAACTACTCGACGCGGAACCCAATCCGCACCGCTTTAAACAATGGGAGCACGTAACCTATACGCGCCCCCGGGGTATCAGGATTTAAGCTGCTCCAACACCGCAAACGGGTTGTCACGCTCGCTGGCCTCCTCCACCGAAACCAAACCCTCACCGTCCTCCTCCAATGCTGCCTGTTGCGCTGCCGATTTACACTCGGCATCGTGAATCGGCGAGACCGGAATGGCCAACAGTATTTCCTCTTCCACGATGTCGCTCAAATCGGCGGCATCATCCACGATCAGAGGATCGTAGGTCGCCGGTAACGCCGCGGCTTCATCGTCGTTCCACACGCAAGCCATAACGGAGGCACTGCTTAGTGGCACCTCCATGTCGCTGAGACATCTCTGGCACTGCATCACCACTGTGGCCTCAACAGACACTGCGACGATGTAGCGGGCTTCCTCATCTCGCCGAAAATCGAACGCTGCAGAGCCCGAACCGACAATGCTCATACCCGAGTCTGCCAGCCGCGGCAGATCTTCAGGTGATACAGTGCCATTGATCTCGACTCCGCGGGCCGCCAGGCCGCGCAGATCCAACTGTTTTGGCAACGCCCCGGTTTTCATGGCCGCGGATCATACGGACGGTGCTATAGGCTGTCAAAGCGATCTTGCAGCCCACGTGTGGCGTACCCTCAAAGAGTGACTTTTCACCACATTTCAGGTGCGACACATGGACCTTATTCTCGCTTCGACCTCACCATACCGCCGCAAACTGCTTGAAAG